>CAIOSS010000888.1 GCA_903860995.1 uncultured delta proteobacterium
CGCCGATGGCGCCCTGGCGGAAGTCCCCGCGGATGAGCGCGACCCGCGAGAGCGCCCGCGCGCAGGCCGTCGCGAGGTCGGTCTCCGCGACGCCGAGGAGGGTCACGGCGTGGAGGGTGCGGGCCGCCGACGGCCGCTCGACGGCGACGCCCGCGTGGCCCAGCGCGATGAGCGAGACGCCACCGACGCGCGCCTGCGAGAAGGGCGGATAGCGCTGGAGGTGCTCGCCCTCGAGCGCCGCGCAGGCCCGGGCGAGCGCGGCCTCGCCCACGGCGCACTCGACCACTTCGGTGATGAGCCCGAGCTCGTCGAAGGAGTCGCTGCCGACCCCGAGGAGCACGTCGAGCTCGTAGGTCTTCGGGAGCGCGCGCAGCTGGTGGACGGCGCGGTTCTCGTCGCCGACGAGCACCGTGAGCAGCCCCTCGGCCATCGGGTCGAGGCGCCCGGCGTGGCCGAGCTTCACCCCGCGCAGGGCGGGGTCGGCCTCGCGCAAGAGGCCGAGGGCCTGCGCGGCGGTGGGTCCGACGGGCTTGTCGAGGGCGAACATCGCGGGGTGCTCCGCCGCCGGGGATACACCCGATCGACCGGGCGCGCGGGGGCGTCAGTGCTGGTCGTCGGCGACGGCGTAGCGGCCGAAGAGGTTGACGTAGCGCTCGTCGAAGCGGAGCAGGGTGATGTCGTCGAGGGGCACCCGGGTGAGGGCGCCCTCGCGGGTGCCGTTGACCTGGATGTAGTGGAGCGTGGCCTCGTCGCCCTCGACCCCGGCGAGCTCGCCCAGGAAGAAGTCCGACCCTTCGGGGCGCTCGCACTCGATGATCGCGTGGCGGTAGTGCGCCCGCACCGCCTCCAGGGCCGCGCGCCAAGAGCGCAGCGGGACCGGCCGCGGGGGAGGGGGCTGGTCGAGGGCCCCTTCGGCGCGCAGCACCCGCTCCAAGAAGCGCTCGGCGTCGGTGGCGAGCACGGCGGTGATGTCCCGCAGGCGCATCACGGCGAAGCCGTTGACGGCGAACTCGTGGAGCGAGCGCATCAGCACGAGCTCGTCGCCGAGGGCGAGAGGGAAGCCGTTCCAGGTGGGGTGGGCGCCCGCGCGGCGCAGCACCTGGACGTTCTCTCCGCGGTCGATGGCGCCCTGGAGCGCGTCGGCGATCGCCTGCGGGTCGGCGCCCGGGTCGTGCTGGTCTGCCATCGTCTCGGGCACCCTACACGAAGCCTGGTTGGGGTTTAGCATCCGCGCACGATGAGCCTGGCCCAACCGCTCGCCCCCGGCACCCTTGTGGCGACGGACTATCGCGTCGAGCAGGAGATCGCCCGCGGGGGCATGGGCACCCTGTACCGCGTGACCCAGCTCTCCACGGGCGCCGACCGGGTGCTCAAGGTGATGCACGCGCGGCTGTTGCGAGACCCGCGCGGGCGCGAGCGCTTCCTCCAGGAGGCGCGGGCGAGCGCGCGCATCGACAGCGACCACGTGGTGCAGGTGCTCGCCGCGGGCTTCGACGAGGTCGGCGTCCCGTGGATCGTGATGGAGCTTCTCCGCGGCGAGGACCTCGCCCACACCCTGAAGCGCCGCGGCGCGCTGCCGCCCTCGGAGGTGCTGGAGGTCTTCCGCCAGCTGGGGCACGCGCTCGCCGCGGCGCACCGCGCGGGGCTCATCCACCGCGACCTCAAGCCCGACAACGTCTTCCTGTGCGTGCCGCGGCGCGAGGGCGTGCCCTTCACGGTCAAGCTCCTCGACTTCGGCATCGCCAAGGCCCTCGACGAGTCCGCCGACGCGGCCGCCTCGCAGCGCCAGACCTCCGCCGTCGGCACGCCCCTCTGGATGGCCCCGGAGCAGGCGCAGCGCGGCGAGGTCACCCCCGCCACCGACGTCTGGTCCATGGGCCTGCTGGCCTTCAAGCTCCTGGTGGGGCGCTCGTACTGGCGCAGCGGCAACGCGCCCGACGCGCCCGTCGAGCGCGTGCTCCGCGAGCTCTTCGGCGAGCCCATCGACGCCGCCAGCGAGCGCGCCCGCGAGCTCGGCGCCTCGGTGCCGCCGGGCTTCGACGCGTGGTTCGCCCGCTGCGTGGCGCGCGACCCGGGGCAGCGCTTCCCCAACGCCGCCGAGGCCGTCGCAGGCCTCACCCCGGTGCTCCTCGGCCCGCAGCCTACCGCGGCCTTCTCCACCACCGACGACCCGCGACGAAGCGTCGTCCCGGCCACCATGGCCATGCACCTCGCCACCGGCGGCCCAGCCTGGCCGGCGCCCTCGCAGCAGGGCTACGCCTCGCAGCAGGGCTACGCCTCGCAGCAGGGCGCGCCCCAGGCGCTCACGCCCTCCAACCCGCCCGGATACACCCCCATGTATTCGACGCACGGCACGCCGTACCCGCAGTCGTTCACGGCGCCGCCGATCAGCCCCCCGGCGGGGTCGTCGCTGTTCGGCGCGGCGGTGGTGGGGCTGGTGCTCGGCGGGGCCATCCTGGGCGGCGCGTGGCTGGCGCTCACCCGCTACCGCGACGGCCAGGCCACGGACGGCGGCGTCGACGCCCGCGCTCTGGTGCTCCCGCCCCGCGCGGCGGACGTCCCGGCGGTGCGCCCCATCGCGGCGACGGAGCTGAGCCCGCCGGTCTCGACGGTGTCCGCGGGCTACGCCCACACCTGCGCCCGCGCCGCCAACGGCACCGTCCGCTGCTGGGGCTGGAACCAGTTCGGGCAGCTCGGCGACGGCACCCTCACGCACCGCGCGACGCCCGGCCCCGTGCTCGGTCTCGACCGGGTGGTGGAGGTGGTGGTCGGCCACGCCCACTCGTGCGCGCGCCGCGACGACGGCACCGTCCGCTGCTGGGGCCTCAACAGCTCCGGCCAGCTCGGGAACAACACCCGCCGCAGCAGCGGCGCCCCGGTGCAGGTGCTCGGCCTCACCGGCGCCGTGCAGCTCGCGCTCGGCGAGGGCCACACCTGCGCGCGCCTCTCCGACGCCACGCTCCGCTGCTGGGGCGACAACACCCACGGGCAGCTCGGCGACGGCACGGCGACCACCCGCCCCTTCGCGGGCGCGGTGCCCGGGATGGCGGGCGTGGAGGAGGTCGAGGCGGGCAACCTGCACACCTGCGCGCGGCTCGCCGACACGACGGTGCGCTGCTGGGGCGCGAGCAACTTCGGGCAGGTGGGCGACGGGTACCCCGAGGCCCACTACCGCCCCGCGGTCGTGGCGGGCCTCTCGCGCGCCGCCGCGCTGGCCCTCGCGCCATACCGCAGCTGCGCCCGCCTCCAGGACGGCTCGGTGCGCTGCTGGGGGCGCAACGACACGGGCCAGCTCGGCGACGGCACGCGCCTGAGCCGCACGACGCCGGTGCGGGTGGTGGGCCTCGCGGGCGCGCTCGACCTGGGCCTCGGGGCCTTCCACGGCTGCGCCCGGATGCTCGACCACACCCTGCGCTGCTGGGGCAGCAACGCCTTCGGTCAGCTGGGCGACGGCACCACCGTCGACCGCCCCACGCCGGTCGCCGCGCAGATCACGGGCGTGGTGTCGGTGAGCGCGGGCGAGGTGCACGCCTGCGCCCGCACCGCGGAGGGCGTGGTGCGCTGCTGGGGGGGCAACGGCTTCGGCCAGGTGGGCGACGGCGCCACGGTCAACCACGGCGTGCCCTTCGTGGTGCCGGTGCGCTAACACGGGAGCATCGATGGACGGACGCAAGGCCACCCGCGCCACCGGCGCCCTCTTCGCCGCCCCCATCGTGCTCACGCTGGTCCTCGTGGCGGTGCGCCTCGGGGGACCAGCGCCCTTCGGCGCGTCGCTGCTGCGGCTGCTCGTCGCGCTGGCGGTGGTCATCGGGGCGTCGCGCGCCCTCGGGCTGGTCTTCGCGGCGCTGCGCCAGCCGCGCGTGGTGGGCGAGATGGCCGCGGGCATCCTGCTGGGGCCGGTGCTGCTCGGGCGCGTCGCGCCGGGGCTGTCGGCGCAGCTCCTCCCGGCCGCGGTGCGGCCCTCCCTCGCCCTCGTCGCGCAGCTCAGCGTGCTGCTCTACATGTTCCTGGTGGGCGTCGACTTCGACGCCGCGCACCTGCGCGCCCGCACCCGCGCCTCGGTCGTCATCTCCAACGCCAGCATCGCGCTGCCCTTCGCGCTGGGCTTCGTGCTCGCCCTCATCGTCCGGGATTCGGCGGGCGCCACGGCCTCGCCGCCGTGGGTGTTCGCGCTCTTCCTGGGCGTGGCCATGTCGGTCACGGCCTTCCCGGTGCTCGCCCGCGTCGTCGAGGAGTGCAGGCTCAACGGCACCCCCCTCGGCACCCTCGCCATGACCTGCGCGGCGATCGGCGACGCCACCGCGTGGTGCCTGCTGGCCGCCGTGGTGAGCACCGCCCTCCCCGACGCGCAGGGCATCGCCGCGGTGCTCGCGCGGCTCGCGCTCTACCTGTTCGTGTCCGTCTTGGGGATGCGCCCGTTGGCGCGCGCCCTCGCCGCGGCGTGGGAGCGGCCGCACCGGGCCTCGATGCTGGCGCTGCCGGCGACGCTCACGATGCTGGCCGGCTCGGCGTGGGCCACCGACGCGGTGGGCATCCACCCCATCTTCGGGGCCTTCGCAGCGGGGCTCGTGGTGCCGGCGGACTCACGGCTCGCGCGCGACCTGCGCGGGGGAATGCACGCCGCGGTGGTGCTGCTGATGCCGGCCTTCTTCGCGCTGGCGGGGCTGCGGATGCGCGCCGACGCGCTGGGGGTGGGGGCCCTCGGGGCGCTGCTGCCGGTGGTGATCGCGGTGGCGACGGTGGGCAAGGTCGGCGGCAGTGCCGTCGCCGCGCGGCTGACGGGCCTCGGGTGGCGAGACGCGATCGCGCTGGGCGCGCTGATGAACACCCGCGGTCTCATGGAGCTGGTGGTGCTCCAGGTGGGGCTCGACCTGGGGATCCTCCCGGTGGGGCTGTACTCGGTGATGGTGCTGATGGCGCTGGCGACCACGCTGATGACGACGCCGGTGGTGCGCTGGCTGCTGCGGGGTCGGGGCGCGACCGCGGCGGCGGGGCCGCTCGTCGCAGTGGTTCTGACGGGTTGAGCAGAGCGCCCGCCCACGGCCCGCACGCTGTGCTCCCGCGTCGGGGAGAAGAACCGCAAGGGTCGCAAGGGTCGCAAGGGAGCGAGAGGCCGGGCGCGCAGCCGTTCCGACCCATCATCCCGTTTCGGAGTCCGGCATCGCTCCAATCCGTGCGCGATTCTGATGCGCCAGCGCGCTCAGGAACTCATCCTTGCGACCCTTGCGAACCTTGCGGTTCTTCTCCCCGACGCGGGAGCACAGCGTGCGAGCCGTGGGCGGGCGCCTGCTCGCCCTGGCGAAAATGCTGACAGGGAGATTCGGTGTCAGCCGACCAACCCCCCGTCGCGCTTGCGGACCATCTGCCTGGACGCGAGCAGGGGAGGGCCGCCATCCACGATCGCGTTGAGCAACAGCGGCGCAGGGATCTGAAACGCAACGTCGCTTGGATAGACGGTCAACACCAACTGGTCATCGAGAGTCAGTTCAAGGCGCGCGCGACAGACACCGCCCTCCTCGAACTCCATCACGAGTTCATATCCACGCTCCGACTCATTGCCCCGCTCCACCCGCCATTCAGCCATCGTCACATCCCTGCTCGTGTGCCAGTCATCGGCGTGGCCCAAGAGCCTCCGTGAGCTTCCGAGAGTGCGTCAATCGGCTGCGGCGATCTCGGGCTCAGCTCATTGGCCCCTCCGCTCGCGCCCCGACCGCAGCCGCGCCTCGGCGGCTGTGTAGAGTCCCGGGCACGATGCGCCGATCGCCCGCCACCCGCCTCGTCGTCGTCCTCGCCGCCCTCTCGTCTGCCTGCTCCGCGACCGTCGACGGCACCACGGCCGACGGCGGCTCCGTCGCACCCGACGCCCCCGCTGCGCCCGACCTCCCCGGCGCATCCGACGCCCCGACGGGCCCCTGCCGCTGGCGCGCGGGCGAGGCCGTCGTGCTCCCCGCCGTGACCAGCGCCGCGCCCCACCGCGCCCTGCTCGACGTGCGCCCCGCCGAGGGCGGCGCCTGGGTGCTCACCGCCGACGACGCGGGCGGCGACCGTCAGCCTGACGTCGCCCTCGAGCGCATCGACGCCTCGGGCCGCCGCCGCACCGACGGGGTGGTGCGCTTCCCCTCGGGCTTCGCGCCGTCGAGCGCCTCGCTCGCGGTGGATGAGCCCACCGGGCGCCGCGCCGTCCTCGAAGAGGTGCGTGACACCTCGGGCGGCACCTGCGCGATCACCCTCCTCGGCGCCCGGGGCAACCCCTCCGCCCGGCGCGAGATCGCCTTCCCCATGGGCGGCTTCGCCCTCGCCGGCTGCCGCGACCTGCTCGTCAACAGCGTCGGGTTCACCTTCCTCGCCGAGCAGGTGCGCGCGCTCTGGGGCGCCTCGGTGGTGCAGCTCGACCCCGCCGGCGCGACCCCCGCGCAGGACGCCCCGGCCGTGCTCGACGGCTTCCCCCCGGTGCCCTTCGCGCGCTTCGGCCTGGCGGATGGCTCCTTCGTGCTCGTCACGAGGGAGACGATCAACCCGCAGCCCCGCCTCTCGCGGCTGCTCGTGCGCCGGTACGACGAGCGCGGCGCGGCCCGCGGCGAGACGCACGCTCTCGCCAACACCCTCGACACCCTCCGAGACTCCACCATCATCGAGGCCGACGGCGGCCTGCTCGCCTTCTGGGAGCAGGCGCCCGCCGTGACGCCCGACACCTTCGGCGTCTCGGTGCGCGCGCTCGACGCCGACGGGCGGCCGCGCGGCGAGGCGCGCCTGATCTGGCCCCCGAGCTTCTATCGGGGCGGCCTCGCGGCGGCCTTCGCGCAGGGCGACGTCCTGGCCGTGGGCGTCTTCGGGTCCGAACGGGGACCGCCCGTCGTGACCCCGCTCGCGCCCGACGGGACGCGGCGCGACACCGCCGTCGCGATCCCGGCGTTGGCCGCGACGCGCTTCGAGGCCCTGCGCATCGTGGCGACGCCGGCCGGGGCGCTGGTGGTCTACACCACCGACCCGGGGGTCTACCCCAACCGCCTCGTGGCGGTGCCGCTCAGCTGTGATCGATAGTACCGCATCGCAAGAGTTCTGACGGGTTGAGCGGAGCACCAGCCCGCGTCTGCGGTCACCGGCCTCGCCCTCCGAGGGGAGCACTCGCTCACGCTCGCGATCACCGGCCTCGCCGGTCGAGAGGAGCACCCGCCCAGGCCCTCCCAGCGCGCCCAACCCGGGGTGACAGCCCCGGGGCAGTC
>CAIOSS010000889.1 GCA_903860995.1 uncultured delta proteobacterium
AGGCGGGGGCGGGGCGCTCGGACGGGCGGGGGGCGCCCTGCACCAGCGCGGCGATGGCGGCGAGCATGGCGTCGCGGGAGCCCGGGTCGCGCGCGTTGACGGCCACCACGGGGACGCCGAGCGCGGCCTCGACGGCCTCGACGGAGAGCCCGCGGCCCTCGGCGGCGAGCACGTCGCGCTGGGTGAGCACCACCAGCAGCGGGAGCGGGCGGGCGAGGAGCTCGCGGGTGAGGCCGAGGCCCGCGGCGAGCTGCGAGGCGTCGAGCACCTGCACCACGACGGCGCGGGAGCCGTCGGCGATGACGCGGTCGAGGAAGGCGCGCGCGACGCCCTCGTCGGTGCCCGGGTCGAGGGTGACGTCGAGGCTGTACACGCCCGGGAGGTCGAGCACGCGCACGGCGGGCGCGGGGGAGGGGAGGCGGAGGTCGGCGGAGAGGATGTCGACGGTGACGCCGGGGAAGTTCCCGACCTTGGCGTTGGCGCCGGTGAGGCGGTTGTAGACCGACGACTTGCCCGCGTTGGGGCGCCCGAGCAGCAGCACCGCGGGGACGCGGTCGTCGAGGAGGTGCGCGGCGCCGTGGTGGTCGTGGCTCACGGGCGCGGCTCCGGGGGCGACGGGGCGACGTCGATGGCGGCGGCGACGGCGCGGTCGATGGCGAAGGCCGTGCGCTCGCCGACGCGCACCATCAGCGGCCCGCGGAAGGGCCCCGCGCGCAGGACCACCACCGCGGCGCCCTCGGTGACGCCGAGCGCGCGCAGCCAGCGGGCCTCGTCGGCGTCGAGGTGCAGCGCGACGATGCGGGCGGGGGAGAGGGCGGTGAGCTCGCGGAGGGTCATCAGGCGCGACCGCCCCGCGGCTTATCACGGTTCGGCAGGGAGGCGGAGCGACCGGGAGGCTTGTGGCCGTGGGGCCGCGGTGCCAGGTTTGCTCCGCGCGAAGCGCGGAGGATGAATCCCCAATGAGCGAAATGGCCGACCGCATCGAAGTGATCACCGACCTGCTGATGGGCGCCGCGTACGCCGACGGCTCGCTCGAGGGGCGCGAGGAGGCCACCGTCCGACGGCTGCTGGGAGAACTCCTGGACGGCGCGGCGCTCCCGGCGGAGACCGACGCGCGCATCGCGGGCTTCGACCGCAAGGCCTTCGACCTCGACGCCGCCGCGGCGCACTTCCGCGCCGACAGCCCCGAGCGCAAGCGCAAGCTGCTCGAGCTCGTGGTGGCGGTGCGCGACGCCGACGACGTCTTCGACACCGACGAGGACGACTACATGACCTCGCTGGCCCGCGCGCTCGACATGCAGCCCGAGGAGTACGCCGACCTCGCGCTGGAGATCCAGGAGCTGCGCACCTCCCTCAGCGACGTGCGGCGCTCGATGCCGCCGGTGCTGCTCACGGCGCGCAAGAACCGCGGGTGAACGGGTAAGGTTCAGTGCAGGGGGCGGGGGTAGGCGGCGACCACCTCGCGGGCGGGGCGCTCGATGCGCTCGACCACGGAGGTGACGAGGTCGCGGTCGCCGCGGCGGAAGTACACCGAGTGGCCGACCTCGGGGCGGTCGAGGGTGGGGATGATCCCGCCGTGGACGTGCTTGAGCGCGCCCGCGAGGCGGCGGCCCACGGCGGGGTGGTCGTCGCGCCAGCGCCCGAGGCCGCGGTCGCGCACCGCGACGCAGAGCTCGGCGCGGACGTGGTACTCGGTGTTGCGGGTCACGAACACTTGGTGCACCCGGCGGTCTGAACCTTCGTAGGACATCGGTGGGGCCTCCTGCGCTGCGAGGCGTACGCCCGCGGCGGGAGGGCCGTCCAGAAATCAGGTCCCGCCGTCGGCCGCGGCGGGGCTCGGCGCCGGCGCGACCACGATGGGCACGGCGTCGGTGGGCGCGAGGTGCTCCGGGTGGTGGTCCTCCGACTGCACGTCGGGGCCCTCCTCCGGGGCCGTCTCGCCCTCCGGCGTGAGCAGCCCCTGCGCCCACTGCTGGGTGCGCGCGCTCTCGTGCAGGTGCATCGTCGCTCGCGCCGACACCCCGACCAGCGCCCGCTCCGCCGCGGCGAACTCCGCCGCCAGGGGCCCCGTGGCGCCCGCCCGCAGGGCGCCCAGCTGCGAGCGCAGATCTGCCGCCAGCAGCACCGTGCGCTGGAACACCAGCCCCTGCGCCGCCGCCCGCCGCAGCACCACCATGATCTGCGTGAGCACGGCGCGCCCGTCGGCCCCCTGCCCGCCCTCCGCCACGCCCGGCTCGCAGCGCGGCTCGAGCACCTGCACCCCCGTCGCCGGCAGCAGGACCCGCGCCATCGCCACCCCCTCCGGGCGCTCGACGATCAGCGTCTCCTCGACGGCGATCAGCGCCTCGCGCTCGACCAGGTCGCCGCCCCCGGTGGCGGTCGCGGCGATCCAGAGGGCGATGGCCTGCTCGGAGTCGAGCGTGCGCCGCAGGCGGGTGCGCGTCGGCATGACGCCGTCGTGGGTGAGGCGGCCTTGGGCCACCGACGCCAGCCGCGAGAGCGACGCGTCCGACGAGAGGCACAACATCACCTGGAGGGGACCGATCACGTCGAGGCGCCGCGCGTCCGCCGTCGCGAGCTGCCGCTGGAGCGAGTACAGCGTCGCGAACCACCGGCCGCGCGCCTCGCCGTCGGCCACCACCAGCTGCTCGCGCTCGACCCGCGTCGCGCGGGCCGTGCGGGCCGAAGAGCACGCCGCCGCCGCCACCGCGAGGAGCCCGACGCCCCAGGCGCGGGCCGTCACCGGTCGACACTCCGGGACAACAAAATACAAGTCGGCGACAACTTCACGGGGCTCAAAACGCTATCACCACCGTGGTTTTAGCGCGCTGCCGAAAACATGAGGCAACGCGCGATGGGGCGCTACACAAGGCCCCGTCGGAGCAGGAGCGTCCATGGCCACCTATCTCATCGCGGTCCCGTACCTCTCGGTCTTGTTGGCGCTGGTGTTCTACGGGCTGCATCGCAGTCACCTTGTGTGGCTGCTGTGGACGCACCGGGAGTCCCTCCCCCCCGCGGCGCCGCGCAACATCCCCGACCACGAGCTCCCGTACGTCACCGTGCAGCTCCCGCTCTTCAACGAGCCCGACGTGCTCGAGCGCCTGCTCGAGACCGTCGCGAAGATCGACTACCCCGCCCACCGCTTCGAGATCCAGGTGCTCGACGACAGCACCGACGACAGCCGCGAGCTCGCCCGCGCCAAGGTCATCGAGCTGCGCAACCGCGGCGTCGACGCGGTGTACATCCACCGCCACGACCGGGTGGGCTTCAAGGCCGGCGCGCTCGACCACGGGCTCAAGCTCGCCAAGGGCGAGCTCATCGCCGTCTTCGACGCCGATTTCCTCCCGCAGCCCTCCTTCCTCCGCACCGTGGTGCACCACTTCGCCGACCCGAAGGTCGGCTGCGTGCAGGCCCGCTGGGGTCACCTCAACCGCGAGGCGTCCATCCTCACGCGCGTCCAGGCCCTCATGCTCGACGGCCACCACATGGTCGAAAACCGCGCGCGCTTCGCCGCGGGGCACTTCTTCAACTTCTCGGGCACCGGCGGCATCTGGCGCCGCGAGGCCATCGGCGCGGCCGGCGGCTGGCAGCACGACACCCTCACCGAAGACCTCGACCTCTCGTACCGCGCCCAGCTCGCGGGCTGGAAGTTCGTCTACCGCGAAGACCACGTCACCCCCGCCGAGCTCCCCGAGGAGATGGAGGCCTTCCGCGCGCAGCAGTTCCGCTGGGCCAAGGGCACCGTGCAGACGGCGCGCAAGCTCCTCGGCCGCGTGTGGGCCCGGCGCGACCTCCCGGTGGGCGTGCGCCTCGAGGCGGTCTTCCACATGACCCCGCACTTCGCCTACCCCCTCATGGTGATGCTCGCGGTGCTCCTGCTCCCGATGCTCCTCGTGATGCCCGCGAGCTCGCCCATCGGCCTCCTGCTCGACCTCTCGCTCATGTTCGCCTCGACGGGCTCGCTGCTCACGTTCTACGTCGTCGCCGAGCGCTCCCAGGGCCGCTCCGCCTGGGGCGCGCTGCGCCGCCTGCCGTGGCTCCTCGCCATCGGCTCGGGCATGAGCCCGTGGCTCACCAAGGCCGTCTGGCAGGGCCTCACCGCCGAGACCGGCGAGTTCGTCCGCACCCCGAAGAAGGGCGACCGCGCCAAGCAGGGCCGCTACCGCGCGCGCACCAGCCTCCCGTGGGTCGAGATGCTCATCGGCCTCGAGAGCGCCGCCGCCGTCGTGGCCGCCATCGTCACCCACCACTACATCGCCGCCCCCTTCGCGATGCTCTTCCTCATGGGCTTCGGGTACGTGTCGCTCACCGTCACCCGCGAGCGCCTCGGGCTCAACCTCCCGGCCCTCAGCCCCGCCGCGCAGCCCGAGCGCATCTCCGAGCCCTCCCTCGGCTCGATGCCCGGCTTCGAGGAGGGCGCCCGCGCCACCGACTCGGCCGCGGCCTAACGTCACGCCCCTTCTCTCCTCCCCCCTCTCCCCCTCTCCGGGGCCCGCTTCGGGCCTTCATCGTCCTCCCCTCCGGCGCCGTCTGGTATAGGGTCCGCTCCCCGTAGCTGCGGGCGCCGCATGGACCTCCGCCGACTCATTCGCAACATCTCGTCCCAGTGGCTCGCCCTCGGCGCGCAGCTGCTCATCAGCGTGCTGATGACGCCCTTCATGGTGCTGCGCCTCGGCAAGGCCGGGTACGGCATCGTGGCGCTCATCTCGGGCCTCGTGGGCTACTCGGGCATCCTCTACTTTGGCCTCGGCGCGGCGGTGGTGAAGTTCGTCGCCGAGCACCACGCCCGCGAGGACTACGACGAGCTCAACGCCACCTGCTCGACCATCTTCGGCGTCTATCTGGCCTTCGGCGCGCTGTGCTTCGTCCTCGCGCTCGCCCTGATCGGCCCGCTGCCGTACCTCTTCAAGATCCCGGTAGCGCACGCCAACGACGCGCGCATCATGCTCGCGCTGATGGGCCTCGGGCTGCTGGTGCAGTTCCCCGGCAGCGTCTACGGCGGCGTCCTGATGGGCCTCGAGCGCTTCGACGTGATGAACAAGTACAACTTCGTACTGCTCATCCTGCGCAGCGCCGCGGTGTTCACGGTGCTGCTCGTGCGCCCGACGGTGGTGCTCGTCGGCGCCGTCACCATGGCCTCGCTCATCGCCGAGCAGGCCTTCGCGTACGTCTACGCGAAGCGCACCCTGCCGCGCCTCCAGCTCTCCCTCGCGCGCTTCGAGCGCGCTCGGCTCAAGGTCCTCTTCACCTTCTCGGGGCAGTCGTTCCTGTTCACGCTCTCCGAGAAGCTCATCAACTACACCGACGAGTTCGTCATCGCGCAGGCGCGCGGCCCCGACGCGGTGACCCTCTACGTCATCCCCCTGCGCCTCGTCGACTACGCCCGCGACGCGCTCGACAAGGCCACGCTGGTGCTGATGCCTGGGGTGTCGGCCACCGCGGCGCGCGGCGACATCGCGGCGCTCCAGTCCCTCTGGCGCTTCGGCAACAAGGCCGTCATGTGCCTCGTCGCCCCGGTGGCGCTGGTGTTCCTGATGTGGGGCGGGCACGTGCTGACGCTCTGGCTCGGCAACGAGTCGTACGGCCGCGAGGGCATGCCCATCCTGTTCTGGCTGGCGCTGGCGTTCATCGCGCAGGTGGCCGGGCGCGGCATCGCGCGGCCCATCTTCGAGGGCCTTGGCGAGCTCTCCACCCCGGCGCGCATCACCGTCGCCGAGGGCGTCGTCAACCTGCTCCTGTCCATCGTGCTGGTGCGCCTCTGGGGCGTCCGGGGGGTCGCCTTCGCGACCTTCCTCCCCGCGGCGGTGACGGGCCTCGCGGTGATGCCGTGGTTCGTCTGCAAGCGCCTGGGCACGTCGTACCTGAAGCACCTGGGCAACACCTTCCTGCGCACCCTGCCGCCGCTGGTGCCCTGCATGGCGCTGCTGCGCGTGGCCGAGCGCTACGGCTTCCACCTGCGCCTCGTGCCCATGGCCGGCACCTGCCTCGCCGTGCTCGTGGTCTACCTGTTCTTCGCGTGGTGGATCACCTTCAAGGCCGCCGACCGGCAGGTCATCATGGCCCGGCTCGGGCGGGGCTGAGGGCCCCTGCATCGGGCTCAGCGCTTCGTGAGCACCGCGCGCAGCCCGCTGGCGTACTCCGGCGGGATCTTCGCCCACTGGTACGACAGGTCCTGCGCCGGGAGGGTGGTCTCGTAGTCGCGCACGAGGCGCACCATGAAGGCCTTCATGAGCAGCGTGGAGAAGTCCACGCCGGCGCACTTGTGGCCCTTCAGGGGCTCACCCACGCCCTGCGGGAAGAAGCCTGTCGGGTGCTTCAAGTGCTCCGCGCGCCCTTCGGCGTAGCGGTCGGGGTCGAAGCGCTCGGGGCGCTCGTAGAGATCCGGGTCGTTGCCGCCCGCGAAGTTGCAGAGCATCACCATCCAGCCCGCGGGCACGGTCTTGCCCGCCACGGTGAACTCGCGCTTCGCCTTGCCGAAGCTCACCGCCACGAAGGGCCCGCAGCGCTTCATCTCCGTGGTGATGTGCTCCAGCAGGGGCATCGCGTGCAGCGCCCCGACGGTGATCGC
>CAIOSS010000890.1 GCA_903860995.1 uncultured delta proteobacterium
AGCGGTTCTGGTTGCCCTGCGCGTCGATGACGGCGGTGCGCACCACCTGGAAGCTGGCGCGGTCGACGTAGAAGACGATGCGCTCGTAGGTGGGCTGCGGGGTGGTGGGGCGCAGCTCGAGGACATACCCGTTGGGAAACCTGAACTGGTTTGCGTCGAGCAGTCGGAAGGTGAAGCTGTCGGTGATGCGCCCGGTGCCCGCGAGGAAGGTGATCGCGGTGGGGAGCTGGGACTGCCCCATGTTCTGCTGGATGGCCTGGCGCTCGTCGGCCTGGTAGGCCCAGAGCGTGGTGCCATCGGAGACGATGATGTCGCCATTGGGGGCGGCGTAGTTCCATCGCATGCGGCCGGGCTTGCTGAACATCACCCGCCCGTTGCGCCGCTCTTCTCCGTAGAGCCGATTGCGGGACACCTGGACGAAGTCGGCCTGGAAGTCCGTGGTGCGGTCATAGAACCCCTGGATGCGCTGCGCGACCTCGTCGGCGGTGAGCACCCCGTTGGGGCTGGCCGGAGGGGTGACCCGCTGACCAGGGCCCGTCGGGTTGGTGACGACGGGCGCGGGCGTCGGTGCAGGCGTGGGCGTCGGCGCGGCGGCTGCTACGAGCGGCCGTGATGGAGCCACAGCGGGTGTGGTGACGCGGGGTGCGGTGACGCGGGGTGCGGGGCGACGCGGCGGTGTCGGCGTCGGCGTCGCGGGTCGGGCATTGTTGCGCGGCTGCGCGAGCGCAGGGGTCGCGGCGAGGGCGAGGATGAGCGTGAAGAGGCGCTTGTTCATGGAGAACCTCCGTGGGGTTCAGGGGGGTTATACGCGCGACCGCGGCGATCGGTGCAAACGGGGAACGCTGCGCGGCGTCGGTCGGCGTCTTTACCGATCCCGTGGGGAGGTTGTAGCGTGCCGCCACGATGGCGACCCGGCGGCGGTGGTTTGGACTCGTGGTGCTTTGCGCTGTGACCGCCAGCGGCTGTGCGACCGGGAACATGGCCGACCCCGACGCCGCCGTGCTGATCGACGAAGACGTCGACGAGAAGCTGTCGCCCGAGGACACGGGAAAGAAGCCCGTGGACACCGGCGAGGGCGAAGACGCCGTGGTGGACGAGGACGTGGGCGAGCCCACGGACACGGGTGAGACGACGGACACCGGCGAGGTCGATGCCGGGACGATGGACGCGGGCATGCCCGACACGGGCCCGCGGGACACCGGAGCCCTGGACACCGGAGCCCTGGACACCGGGCCGCGCGACACGGGACCCATGGACACGGGGCCGCGCGACACCGGGCCGGTGGATGCAGGGCCGGTGGACACCGGGCCGAGGGACACCGGTCCTGTGGACACGGGTACGGGGCCGACGATCACGTGTCCTCTCCCAATCGGCAGCACGACCTGCACCGGGTCACGGGCGTGCTGTTTCAGCTTTTTTGGGCTGCCTGCGGGGTGTGGATGCTCGACGGCGGGCGGCCTGATCTGTCTCCCGTGTAGTTGAGCGGGCGAGGGGTCACTCAAGTAGCATCGCCGATCGCTGAGAGCGACGCTGTCATGCTGGCCGGTTGACAGCACAGAGGCCTTCGTCCGATAGCGGAGCGTGATGCGACGGGCGGGAGCACTGACGGCGTGGGCAGCGATCGCGCTTGCCGGAGGGTGCGAGCAGGCGCGCACCGAGCTCGTCGTGGTGGTGGACTCCGAGGTCGCCTGGGGCCTCGGGCGGACGGTGCAGTCGGTCGTGATTAGCGTGCGTCGGGGCGGGGCGACGGGCCCGCTGCGGAGCGATCGAACGACGGCCCTGGGTGAGGGCGGAGGGCAGCTCCCGATGCTGGTGGGCGTGATCGAGACGCTCGGCGACACCGACACGCCCGTGTGGATCGAGGCGCTTGGCTGCGGCGATCCGAACGGGTGCACGGCCGAGACGGCAGTGGTGGCCCAGCGGGCGGTGGTGCGCTTCGTCGCGGGGCAGACCCTGGAGCTGCCGTTGTTGCTGGCCTCCGCGTGCGTGGGGGTGGCGTGCGCGAGCGATCAGCGCTGCGCGACGGACATGGGGCAGTGCGAGCCGGCGACGCGAGCGCAGGAGATGGTGCGACCCTTCACGGGGCCCGTGGATGCCGCGGATGACGACGCGGGGGTGGAGGATGTGGCCGAAGACGGTGCGATCGTCGTGGACTCTCTATTGGAGATCGGGACCACCGATGCCGAAGCGATGGACTCCGGAGCGGAGGAGACTGGAGCAACGGATGTCGCGGCGTCAGAGGCAGGACCGTCGGATGTCGGCAGGGTAGATGTGGGGAACGTTGACGCGGGGAACGTTGACGCGGGGAACGTTGACGCCAGGGTCGTGGATGCGGGGAACGTTGACGCCGGGGTCGTGGACGCCGGGCCGGTGGATGCAGGGCCGGTGGACACCGGGCCGGTGGATGCAGGGCGGACGATCATGTGCCCATCGTTTCCGTTCAGCACGCGCACCTGCCGAGGAGATGACGCGTGCTGCTTGAGCCTTGGCGGGCTCGCGGCAGGGTGCGGCGTCTTGGTGCCGATCTTCGGCTGCCTGTCCAACTGATCGTCTCAACCACCAACGCCCTCAACCGACAACACTTGCCCTCATTGGGGGTCGTGCTTGTTGCAAGGGTGCTGACCGGTTGAGCGGAGCACTCGCCCACGTCGCTCCGCGAC
>CAIOSS010000891.1 GCA_903860995.1 uncultured delta proteobacterium
CGGAGGACCCCTCCGAGGCCGCGAAGAACGTCGGCCAGCCCCCCAACTGGAAGGGCCTGTGCGTCTGCGGCGCGAAGATCATGCCCCCGCAGCCTGACCCCCGCACCGGGGAGATGGTCAGCGTCGAGGGCGCCACGCCGCGGCGCGTGTGCGGCGTGCGCTTCATCAAGGCGATGCCGGGATCGGGCGCCGAGCTCGTGGTCGAGGGCCTCGCTGGCGGCGACGGCGGCGTGCCGTACACCGACGGCGTGGTGATCCGCACCCGGCTGCTGCGGGCGCCGCTCGACGGCGCGGAGACGGAGGTCGGCGACACGGTCGACGACGAGCTCATCGAGAAGACCTTCGGTCGGCCGCTGACGCTGGCGAAGAGCTGGAAGTCCGTGCTCGAGGCGGCGGCGAAGGGTGAAGAGGTCCTCCGCGAGGTCGAGCCGGGGTACTGGCTGTGGGCCGGCCCGAAGGACGACGCGGGCCTCGAGCAGCGCGTGAAGGACCTCATCGGCGACGACAAGCAGAAGGCGGCCTTCCCGCTGGCGATGCTGCCGCAGATGGCCCCGATGCCGCAGGGCCCGGCCTTCCCGCAGTGGGCCTACGAGCACTCCGAGGCCATCCTGAAGGGCGACCTCCGGGCGGGCGTGGTGATGGACCAGGCCGTGACGCGCAAGCTGCTCCAGGGGCAGATGGAGCGCAGCGGGCTCGGGTGGCAGGAGCAGAACGAGGGCGCGGTGCTCGTCGCGACGGCGGGAGAGCTCCTGTGGCCGATGGAGGTGCCGATCGTGGCGCTGGGCGCGGCGCACCTGGGGTGGTTCCTCGGGGAGACCACGGCGGCGGCGGTGGGCGAGACGATGGCGCGCATCACCGTGGTGAAGCGCTTCGTCGACGCGGTGCGCGCCGAGCGGCCGGAGATGACCTTCGGGGTGCAGGGCACGCAGCTGGTGCCGAAGCGCGCCGACGGCACCGCGGGCCGCGCGCTCAACCTCATGGACATGCCCTTCCGGATGCCCGTCGGGAGCAAGGACTTCAAGCGCGAGGTGCGCTTCGCGACCGACGAGCTCCCGAAGAACCTCGACCCCACCCGGTGGTGCCCCTGCGGCGAGAAGGCGTGGGTCTGCGCGCGCATCTTCCCGGCCCGCGTGGTCGAGCAGTTCAAGCAGGCCACGCAGGGCAAGTCCCCGAAGATCATCGAGCAGTGGAACGACGCGCTCCTCGTCGCGGTCATCTCCGACGACCGCCACGTGCGCATCCCCACGCAGGAGGAGCTCGAGGGCGCCGGGCTCAAGGGCGAGGCCTTCGACCGCCGCCTCGCCGAAGAGCTCCCCAACAGCATCTTCGCCGTCGACGTCTCCATGCACGAGGACAAGAACCAGAAGCGCGCGCTCCTGGCCTTCGGCCCCCTCGTCGCCAGCGTGGTCATCAACGACCACCTCATCAGCGCCATGCACGGCGCCTGCGGCAAGCCGCTGCGCGGCGACGAGGTCTCCGCCGTGGTGACCACGCCCAACATCATCTGCCTGCACGAGCCCGGCTTCGACGACGACCGCCTCGAGCAGGTGCTCGACATGGGCGCCGCGATGGACGGCCTCCCCGCCGACGTGAAGCCCCCCTTCGACCTCTCCTGGGACGTGTCGCTCACGGCCGCCCCGGTGGGCCGCTTCGTCAACCTCAACGCCGCCCCGCCGGGGCAGGGTCCGCAGCAGGGCGCGCCCCCTCCGCCGCCCAACGCCCAGCGCGGTCGGTGATACGCTCCGCCGCGCATCGATGATCGACAGCGCAACCCTCCGCTCCCACTACACCTCCTTCCTCCGCCCCGGCCGGGTGCTCCTCACGGGGCACTCGCACCAGGCCTGGCCCGACGTCGCCCGCGCGACGCTCGTCGAGTGCTTCGACGACGCCGCCCTCCACGTCGACGACAAGTGGGGCGCCGCGTTCGCCGCCGCCGACGAGGTGCGCGAGGCGCTCGCGGCGACCCTGGGCGGCCGGGCGCGGGACTACGCCCTCGACGGCAACACCCACTCGCTGGTCACCCGCTTTCTCAGCGCGCTGCCGCTCGCCCAGCGGCGGCACCTGGTGAGCACGGCGGGGGAGTTCCACACCCTGCACCGACAGCTCCGGCGCCTCGCCGAGGAGGGCGTGCGGGTCACCTTCGTCGACCCTGCGCCCGTCGACACGCTGGCCGCGCGCCTCGCCGCCGCGGTCACCGCCGACACCGCCGCCGTCCTCTGCTCCTCGGTGCTCTTCGAGACGTCGAGCGTCGTGCCCGGGCTCGGCGAGCTCGCGGCCCACTGCCGCGCCCGCGCGGTGCCGCTGCTCATCGACGCGTACCACCACTTCGTCGCCCTCCCCTTCGAGCGCGCCGCGCTCGGCGACGAGGTCTTCGTGCTCGGCGGCGGGTACAAGTACGCCCAGTGGGGCGAAGGGGTGTGCTTCCTCGGGGTGCCCCCGGGATGCGACCTGCGCCCGGTGCTCACCGGCTGGTTCGCGGACTTCGCCCACCTCGCCGACCGCCGCACCGACGCGCCTGTGCAGTACGGCGACGACGGCGCCGACCGCTTCGCCGGGGCCACCTACGACCCCGTGAGCCACTATCGCGCGCGGGCCGTGGCGCGCTTCTTCGCGGCGCAGGGGCTCACCCCCGCGGCGCTGCGTGAGCGCTCGCTCGAGCTCACGGGGCAGATCTTCGCCTGGGCGGACCGGCTCGGCCTCGACGTGGCGACGCCGCGGGTCGAGGCGCGGCGCGGGGCCTTCGTGTCGGTCCGGGTGCCCGACGCCGGGGCGGCCGCCGCGGCCCTCGCGGCGCAGGGAATCCACACGGACTCCCGGGGAGAGCTCTTGCGGCTGGGCCCGGCGCCCTACACAACGACCGAGGAGATCGATCGCGCGATGGAGGCGTTGGGCGCATGGCTGCGGTGAGGTTGGCGCTGGGCTGGGTGCTGCTCTCGGGCTGCGCGACGGGCGCCCCGATGGCGACGACCGTGCAGGGGCCCCACGAGGTGGCGGTCGCGCGGGTGACGGCGGTGCACGGCGGCGCGGGGCCCTTCGTGGTGGCCGGCTACCGCATGGGCGAGCGGGCGCTGACGGAGCTGTCGCTCGCGCGCGGGACCTTCGACGTGGAGGTCGAGCACACCTCCCCCGCGGAGGTGCAGTACAGCTGCATCGCCGACGGGGTGGCGGCGGCCACGGGGGCGAGCGTCGGGCGGCTCAACCTCCGGCGGGTCGACGCCACCGACGGGGCGACGCGCACGCAGGTGCGCGACCGACGCAGCGGACGCGCGGTGGTGCTCCGGCTGACGAGCGGTTTCCTCGCGAGGTTTCGCGACGTGCCCTGGGCCCGGCTGGGGGCCGAGGGCCGCGCAGTGCTCGGGCTGCGCGACGAGGAGATCTTCGAGGTGGTGACCGAACGACCGAGGGAGACGCCATGAGCGACGAAGCCGTGCCCTTCAAGTTGAGCCGCGAGAGCCGGATCCGCGTCGACCGCGACGGGCACATCTGGCACGAGGGCGAGCGGGTGCTGCACCCCGGCCTCGCGCGCACCCTCGCGCACTGGATCGACATCGACGAGCAGGGCCGCTACGTCATGCGCAACGCGCTCGACTGGTGCTACGTCACGGTCGACCATACCCCCCTGGTGGTGCGCGCCGTGCGGCTGGAGACCGATCCCGCGGTGCGCATCGAGGTCGAGCTCTCCGATGACAGCACCGAGCCGCTCGACCTGAGCACGGTGCAGGTCGACCCCGACGGGGTGGTGTACGCGCACGTCCGCGGGGGAAAGCTCCTGGCGCGCTTCGACCGACAGCCGTCGTTCAAGTTCCTGGAGCAGGTCGACACCGACGACTGGGGGCTGATGACCTTCGTGCTCGGCACGACGACCGTGCGCATCGCCCCGCTGGATCGCGGTGAGACGCTGGTGCCTCCACCCCCGCACGAGCGCTCGGTCACCGGCCTCACCTGAGCGGACCGTCGACCCGCGACGCCGGAGCCCCACGGGCTGATTGGGGCGTTGCCGTGATGGTGCTCTTCGGAGCGACGCTCCACGATCACGACCGGAGGCCCTTGCCCCCCCACCATGCAATCCCGGCTTCAGCTCCTCGCGTTCGTGACCCTCTTCCTCGGCTGCACGGCCTCGTCGCAGTGCCGCGCGGGGTACGGCTGCTACCGCATCTCGGCCGCCCAGGGCGCCTGCGTGCCGCTGTGAGCTCCCCGTCGAGGTCTGTCGACGAGACGATGCGAGCGCCGACGAACCCGGTGCTCGAGCAGCCCTGGATCGACCTTTCGAACGAGCGCTGCGGCGTGTCCGCCAGGCGCGAGCGGGGCGACGGAGATTAAGGTCCTGGCCGTCGGCCCGGCGCGCGGTGGCGGGTTGACCCCGCGCGGGCGGCGGTGCTACCGCCCCGGCGAAGCCCTCGACGATGCCCACGGTCACGCTCTACACCCGGCGCGGTTGCCACCTCTGCGATGACGCGAAGGCGGTGATCGACGCCGTGCACGCCGAGCATCCCTTCGACCTCGCGGTGGTCGACGTCGACGGCGACCCCGCGCTGCGGGCCAGGTACACCGACGACGTCCCGGTCATCGCCGTCGACGGGCGCACGGCCTTCAAGTACCGGCTCACCGCGGACGCCCTCCTCGCGCGCCTCCGCCGCGCCACCCCGGAGGCTCCATGACCGCCGTTCGCGCCCCTCGCAGCACCCTCGTCACCAGCGTCACGGGCACCTTCGTCGTGGCCGCCCTCGCGGCGGGCGTCGCGTTCGGCGCCGCGGCCCTCGACGGCGAGCGCCGCCGCGCCACCGCGCTCATCACCACGCTGCGCCCCGACTACGCCGGCGACGACCGCCTCGCCCCGGACTTCACCCTGCGCGACCGCGAGGGCCGCCCCTTCCGCTTGAGCTCTCTGCGCGGGCGCACCGTGGTGCTGCACTTCTGGTCGCGCGAGTGCCCGCCGTGCATCGAGGAGATGGCCGAGTCGCTGCCCGCCTTCGACGAGCTGGTGCAGGGCGCGCCCGAGCTCGCCCTGGTGCTCGTCACCGTCGACCCCGACTGGGAGTCCATCGCCCCGCTGGTGCCCCGCTCGATGCGCGCGCCCATCCTGTTCGACCCCGACCGCAGCGTGGTCGAGCGGCGCTTCGGCACGAAGCTCTTCCCCGAGACGTGGATCATCGACCGCCGCGGGATCATCCGCGCGCGCTTCGACCGCACCCTCGACTGGACCAGCCCCGCCCTGCTGTCCTTCGTCCGCTCGCTCTGACCCCCACCCACCCCCCGCTCCTGGCGGGGCATCGGGCGTGGATGCTTGACCCCGTGGGGAGGCCCTTCTACACCCCCTCCCCATGCATCCGGTCATGATCACGGTCCCGGGGTGGGCGTTCAAGTTCATCGTCCCCGCCCTCATCCTCTGGGGCCTCTATTCCATCGTCGTCAACGTCAACCGCAGCGGCGCGAAGCCTCCGAAGAAGGCCGCGGACGGTGACGCGAAGGACGCGGCCGCCGACCAGGGCCCCATCGCCGACTCGCCCGCCAACGCGCTGCTCTCCGTCGCCATCGGCATCGGGGTGTTCGCGTACGCGGCGCCGCTCGGCCTCCACGGCTCCAACGGCGACAAGGCCCTCCAGGTGCTCAAGGGCTTCGCCCGCGGGCCCATCTGGAAGGGCGCGTGGGAGTCCCTGCCCATCTACTCGTACGGCGTGATGCTCGGGCTCTCCCTCGTCGTGGGCTGGTACGTCGCCCTCGGCCTCTCCGACCGCCAGGGCCTGCCCAGGGAGAAGATGGCCGACTGCTACGTCTTCACGGCCTTCATGGCCGTCGCCGGCGCGCGGGTGCTCTACTTCCTCACCAACCTCGACGAGTTCTCCTCGCCGCTCCAGATCCTGCAGCTGCGCTCCGGCGGGCTCGTCGCGTACGGCGGCTTCCTCGGCGGCCTCCTCGGCAGCATCATCTACCTCTACCGCAACGGCTTCTCGCTCTGGAGATGGGCCGACGCCGCGGTGCCCGCGCTCGGCTCCGGGCTCATGATCACCCGCCTCGGCTGCTACATGTACGGATGCGACTTCGGCGAGCCCCTCCCGGCCCGCGCGCCCGCGTGGCTCAAGTTTCTCGGCACCTTCCCCCACTGGACCGACGGGCACGGCGCGCCGGCCTGGCAGCAGCACGTGCGCCTCGGGTTCCGCGCCACGCGCGACGTCTGCGAGCGCGCCTACCACGGCATCTTCAACTCCGCCGACGGGCTCTGCCACATCGCCCCCACCGCCGAGCACTCGGTGCCGGTCCACCCGACGCAGCTCTACGAGTCCCTGCTCGGGCTCGGCATCTTCGCCACCCTCCTGTTCATCTGGCGCCGCCGCCAGTGGGAGGGCCAGATCTTCTTCTCCTTCTGGATCCTCTACGGCATCGGCCGCGGGCTCCTCGAGGTCATCCGCGACGACGCCGAGCGCGGCACCGTGGGCGGCCTCTCCACATCGCAGTTCATCGCGCTGGTGTCGCTGATCATCTGCGTCCCGCTCTACATCTACCGCAGCAAGACCGCTGCTCGCGCCACGCCCGCCAACCTCTTCGCCCCCATCGAGGCCCCCGCCGCCCCCGCCG
>CAIOSS010000892.1 GCA_903860995.1 uncultured delta proteobacterium
CGCGGGTCGAGCCCTCGGTGCTGCGGGTGGTCGTGCTCGCCGGTCGCACCGACATCCGTCGCGGCGAGGCGGAGGCCTTCACGGTCACCGGCCCCCTGGTGATGGACCTTCCCCTCGACGGCAGCGCGCCCACCCGATCGACGCTCACCGCGGCCGACCAGTCGGCGCTCGACCTCGACGCGCTCTCGGCCCTTGGGGCCTCCTTCGAGATCCCCACCATCGATCCGACGGCGACGCTCACGCTGCTCCATCACGGCGCCCTCCCCTCGGCGCTGGAGTCCATCCGCCTCGCGGGCCCCGGCACCATCCAGGCCCGCGTCGGTCGCGCCGAGATGCGCCTGGAGCTCGGCGCCGGCGTGACGCCCCGCTGGGCGACCTTCCGCAGCGCCGTCGCTCCCACGGTGGCCCTCAACCGCATCGGCTCGGCCGCCGCGCCGGTCGCCACCGCCCCGGTGGACAACGCCCCGGGACTGAGCCCGGCGGCCCTGCGCGCGATCTCGAACAGCACCGCGTCGCGCATCCGTCACTGCTTCCTGCGCTGCGTGGAGACCAACGCCTGCCGGCAGCCGCTCTCCGGGGGTGTCACCTTTTCCGTCTCCGAAGCCGGGCGCGCGACCGTCGGGGCCCTCGACCCCTCCCTCGAAGGCGCGCGGCGCTGCCTGGTGACCGACGCGCAGTTCCTCCCGGTGCCCCGCACCGGGAGCCCCTACGACCTGCGGGTCGCCGTGGGCAACGGCGGCCGCTGACCCTCCGTCCCGCGTCCCTACCGCACCTCGTAGACGACCCCCCCGAACACCGCCCTCCCCGGCAAGGGGTAGCCCAGGAAGTCCTGGATGGGCGCCGTCACCGCCGTCACGTCGCCGATGGGGTTGCACAGCGGCCGGCTCGCCGTGCGCTGATCGAGCAGGTTGGTGACCTCCAGCGTCGCGCCCCACCCCTGGAGCACCCGCGGCGACCAGCCCAGTCGAAGGTCGGCCAGCACCCGCGCGGGGATCGCCGTGCAGTTCGAGCGGTCGAGCCACGCCGACGACACCGCGGACACCGAAATCGCCGCGCGCGCGTCGGCCACCCTCCCCTCCAGGCTCACCGAGAGGTCGCCCCACGGAACGCCCGGGACGCTGCGCCCGCGGTCGCCGCCGTCGCCGAGCAGCGCCGGGTCGAGCAGCGCGCCCGCCACGGTGAGCGCCAGCTGTTCGCGCCAGCGCACCCGCGCGCCGAGCTCCAGGCCGGTGATCGCCACGCGGCCGAAGTTCTCCGCGCGAAATCGCCCGGGGCCCACCTGCACCAGCGCGATGAGGTCGGACGCGTCGCGCAGGTAGCCCCCGAACTCGGCCGCGACGCTCCACGCCCCGCGTTGGGTGGTGATCGCCAGGGCGGCGTCGACGAAGCGCGAGCGCTCGGGGCGCAGGGCCGCGTTGCCCACGATCACCCCGCGGTCGCCGAAGCGCTCGGGCAGCGTCGGGGCCCGCGCGGCGAGGCCGCCGTGGGCGCGCAGCTCCAGCGCCCGCCCGAGGCGCAGGTGGGCCCCGACGCGCGGGCTCAGCAGCCCCATCGACTCGCGCTGCGAGGGCGTCGCGTCGGCGATCGCCTCGGCCACGAGGCCCGCCGACGCCCGCAGCGCGCCCAGCGTCACCGTCGACTCCAACCCCACGGTGAGCGCCTGCCGCGAGGCGTCGACCAGCGTGGCCCCGGCGCCCGGCGCGAAGCCCTCCGACCGGCCCCGCAGCAGGAGCTCGTGGCTCACCCGCGCGAAGCGCCGCCGCGCCCGCACCTCCGCCTCCACGCGCCACGTGTCGCTCGTCGCGCGGTAGCCCGTGATCGACGCCCCGCCCGTCGCGCCGCGCCCGTCGAAGAGGTCGCCGCGCACCATCGCCGTCGCCGAGAGCCCGAGGTCCCAGGCCTCGCGGCGCCAGTCCCACGACGCCCGCGCGAGGATGCGCCGCTGCTCCTGGAAGGGCCCCACCACCGCGGTCTCGCCGGGCCCCGCGACGCCGCGGTGCAGCCAGCCGCCGAGCACCAGCAGGCAGCCCGTGGAGCGCGCCGAGGGAGCGCCCAGGCAGACCCGGTAGAGCCCGTCGAGGGCGTCCCCGCCGTTGTTCACGCGCTCGGTGACCCGGCCCGCGGAGGCCGTGCGGTTGCCAGGCTCGTAGTACGAGAAGTTCCCGTCGGTGCCGCGGTAGCTCAGGGCGAAGAGCACCCGCAGCGCGCCGAGGCCCGCGCCCGCGCCCGCGGATATCCGACGCGCGCCGAAGGATCCGGCGCCCGCCGCGGCCCAGGCGATGGGCCGCGCGGTGACGTCGCGCAGTCGCAGGTCGACGGCGCCGCCGAGGGCCCCGACGCCGAGGCGCACCGGCACCACGCCGCGGTAGACGTCCGCCCGCGCGAGCAGCGCCGGGGGGATCACCGAGAGGTCGACGCCGTCGCTCGCCGCGTCGTTGAGCACCACGCCGTCGAGCGCCACCGTGAGGTGCGCCGAGGAGGCTCCGCGCAGCACCAGGGTCTCCGCCGCGAGGTCGCCCCCGTTGCGGCGCACGTGCAGCCCCGGGGCGTCGTCGAGCAGCGAGCCCACCGAGGCCGCAAGGCGACCGCGCTCGCCGAGGTCGATGGCGGTGCTCGCGCCCAGCGTGTCCGCGGGGTCGTCGCCCGCGGCCCGACGCGGAGCCCGCACCGTTGCCCCCGGGGCGATGGTCTGCGCCGACGCGCCCGAAGCGAGCAGCGATGCCCCGACCAACATCCATGCAGTTCGACGCAGCAGCACCGGGTGAGCGCCACGGTGTACCCCGAGACGACGGCCGATGGACGCGCGCTCCCACGAGGCGTGCGATCGCGGTGGATGGGGTTGCTCCGCCGCGGAGCCCTGGGGCAACCTGAGGCGCCCCGGGTGCGTCGGGTACTGCTCGTTGACGATAGCCCGGTGCTCCGGTCCGCGGTGGCGCAGAGCCTGGAGGACGCGGGCTGGTCCGTGAGCATCGCGTCCGACGCCGAGGAGGGGCTCATCGCGGCGCTCTCGGCGCCGCCGGACGCGGCCGTCACCGACCTCTGGATGCCAGGCCTCTCGGGGCTGCAGCTCTGTCAACTCCTGCGGGGTGCAGCCCACGACGGCGCAAATCCCCGGGGCTTCTCTGCCCCGGCAGCGCCGACCGTCGCGCGCGGGCAACCGGGTCGAGGTCGCCGACGAAGCCTCCGGCGGGGTCATTCCGTCATGACGAAGGTAAAGCAGAACTGCCGCGCCCCGGCGTCGGGCGTGGTCACGGTCATGGTCGCCGCGCCGCCCGCGTAGGGCAGCTCGACCCGGTAGCCCGCGACGCCCTTGCGGTTGACCGCTCTCACGTCGCGCACCACCTCGGGGTGACCCGCGAGGCGCAGCGTGAGGTGGGCCGTCACCGTCGCCCCGGTCGGGAACCACCCCGCGTCGTCGATGCCCACCGCGCCCACCAGCGCGCGCGCCGGGGGCAGGTCGGCGAAGTGGAAGGTCAGCGTGCCGTCGGTCTGCGGGTGGGCGTAGATGCACCGGAACTCTGCGCCGTCGAAGCGGTGGGCTTCGGCCCGCACGCGGTTCCACTCGGGGCCGTGGCAGCCGAGCACCGCGCCCTCGAGCGGGCACGGGCCGTTGTCGGCGCCGCCCACGCGCTCGGCGGTGACGCGCGCGCCGAGCTCGCGGCTGGCGTCGAAGACCACCCGCCCGAGGTGGTGCGCCGCGACCTCCCAGCGCGCGGCCCGACCCTCGCGGTCGACCGCCGCCCCGAGGCCGAAGCGCCCGAGCAGCGGGGCCAGCCCGGCGGGCTGCGGGGCCACGCCGTAGAGCCGGCGCACCCCGTGGACGTCGTCCATCTGCGGTACGCCCCAGAGCGCGGGCACCGGCGACGCCAGGGCCACCAGCTCCGGGGCCTCGTCGGCGACCACCACGAGGTCGCGCGGGCCCGCCTCGCGGCGGATCGTGCGCACCACCGCGCGCCGCGGGTCGGTCTTCTCCCGGGCGCGTTCGAGGGCCCACCACGCCCCGCCCAGGGCGAGCGCGCCCACGAGCACGCCGAGGGCGTCGCGCGCGACGGGCCTCACGCGGCCTCCAGCCAGCGCCGCCGCCAGTGCTCCAGCACCAGCAGGGAGTAGAGCAGCTTGCGATGGTCGCGCTCGCCCGCGAGGTGCTCGCGCATCGCCCGCTCGACCACCGCGGGCTCGAACCAGCCCGTCATCCGCAGGCGCGCGGGCGAGAGCGTGTCCTGCATCAGCTCGCGGAGGGGGCCGCGCAGCCAGCGGCCCACCGGGGCGCCGAAGCCCTTCTTCGGGCGCTCGAGGATGGCCCTCGGCACCCGCGCCCCGAGGGCCTTGCGGAGCAGGTACTTGGTGGTGGTTCCGCGCAGCCGGAGGTGCTCCGGGAGCGCGAGGCAGAAGGTCACGACCTCGGTGTCGAGCAGCGGCGCGCGGGCCTCCAGCGAGACCCGCATCGTGGCGCGGTCGACCTTCTGGAGCACGCCCTCGGAGAGGTACACCTGGAGGTAGAAGGCCGTCGCGGCGTCGAAGTCCGTCGCGGCCCCGGCGCCCGCCGCGCGGGCCGCGTCGAGGCAGCGGTCGGCCCCGCCGCGCAGGGCCTCGCCGAGCAGCGACGGCAGCGCGTCGGGGTCGATGGGCGCGAGCCAGCGGGCGTGGCGCTCGGCCCCGCGGGCGCGCATCCCCTGGGCCATCTGCTGGAGCTTGAAGGCCGTGGAGAAGTTGGCGTCCGTGGCGGGGAAGAGCCGCGAGAGGGCGGCGAGGCCGCGGCCCGCGGCGGCGCTCGTCGGCAGGCGGGAGAGCACCTGGTCGACCACGAAGGTGGGGTAGCCGGCGAGGATCTCGTCGCCGCCGTCGCCGCCGAGGGCCACGGTGACATCGCGTCGCGCGAGTCGCGCGAGGAGGGTGGTCGGGAGGATGGAGCTGTCGGCGTGGGGCTCGTCCATCGCGTCGAGGGTGGGCGGCACGAGGTCAAGGAGGGCTCGCTCGGAGAGCACCTCGGTGACGTGGTCGGTGCCGAGGTGCCGCGCCACGAGCTCGGCGTGGGCGCTCTCGTCGAAGCTCGGGTCGTCGAAGCCGATGGCGAAGGTCTTGACGCGCGGGTGCGCCGCCGCCGCGCAGGCCGCCACGAAGCTGGAGTCGATGCCGCCGCTCAGGAACACCCCGACGGGCACGTCGGCGACGAGGCGCCGGGCGACCGCGCGCTCGACCCGGCGCGAGAGTTCACCGGTGAGCTCGCGCTCGTCGCCGCGCAGGCGCACGCCCGTGCGGGGCGCCCACCAGCGGTCGACGGCGACGCCGCGGTGGGTGTTCCATCGCAGGCGCTCGCCGGGGCCGAGCTTTCGCACCTGGGCGAGGATGGACCGCGGCTGCGGCACGAACTCGTGCACGAGGTACTGCGCCACCGCGACCGGGTCGACCTCGCGGCGGGCGCGCACCTCGGGGTGCACCAGCAGGGCCGAGAGCTCGCTCGCGAAGGCCACGCCGCCGGTGCCGCGCTCGTCGCCGAGGGGCGCGTAGTAGAGGGGCTTCTTGCCGAAGCGGTCGCGCGCGAGGGTGAGCGTGCGCTCGGGGGCGCTCCAGTGTCCGAAGGCAAACATCCCGTGGATGCGCTCGAGCGCGCCGTCGCCCCAGGCGTCGAGGGCGTGCAGCAGCACCTCGGTGTCGGAGCGGCCGCGGAAGGTATAGCCAAGCGCGGCGAGCTCGTCGCGCAGCGCGGCGAAGTCGTAGATCTCGCCGTTGAAGGTGAGCATCGCGGCGGCGTCGGGGCCCAGCATCGGCTGCGCCCCGGTGGGCGAGAGGTCGACGATGGAGAGCCGGCGGTGGCCGAAGGTGCAGCCCGGCATGGCGTGCACGCCGTGGCCGTCGGGGCCGCGGTGCGCGAGGCGGTCGGCCATCGCGCGCACGAGCGCGACGTCGGGGAGCGCGTCGTCAGGGAGGGCGAGGCCGGCGATGCCGCACATGGGACGGTGCGGGCCTAGCGCGCGGGCTTCGGGGCCTGGTCGAGGTTGACGGTCTCCCCCACGAGGTAGGTCTTCTTGCCCTGGGACTCGTGGTAGGTGCGGATGAGGATCTCGCCCAGCAGCCCCATGAGGAGGAACTGCACCCCGAGCGAGAACAGGAACACCGCGAGCAGCAGGAGGGTCACCGGCTGGAGCCACTCGCCCGGCCGGTGGAACACGTGCATCTTGATGAACTGCGCGACGAAGATGACTCCGGAGAGCGTGCCCGTGGCGCAGAGCGCGAAGGCTGGGCGCCCGAAGAAATAGATGGGCTTGGTGGAGTAGCCGCCGAGGAAGGTGACCGTCAGCAGGTCGAGCAACACCTTGAAGACTCGGCCGAGGCCGTACTTGCTCACGCCCGCGCGGCGCGGGTGGTGGGTGACCTCCATCTCGGTGACCCGGGCGCCCGCCCAGGAGGCATAGATGGGGATGAATCGGTGCATCTCGCCGTAGAGACCGTAGGGCTCGAGCACCCAGCGGCGGTAGGCCTTGAGGGTGCAGCCGTAGTCGTGGATGCGGACGCCGGTGACCCAGCCGATGAGCCAGTTGGCGATGACGCTCGGGAGGCGGCGGGTGAGGGCCTTGTCCTGGCGATCTTTGCGCCAGCCCGAGACGACCTCGAAGCCCTCGTCGAGGCGCTCGAGGAGCTTGGGGATGTCCTTCGGGTCGTTCTGGAGGTCGGCGTCGAGGGCGACGATGATCGGGCCGCGGGAGTGGTCGATGCCCGCAGCGATGGCCGCCGTCTGGCCGAAGTTGCGGCGGAAGCGCACCACGCGCAGCCACGGGCGCGAGGCGGCCGCGGCGGTCATCAGGGCGAAGGAGCGGTCGCGCGAGCCGTCGTCGACCAGCACGGCCTCGGCGGGCTGCGGCAGCGTGGGCATCGCCGCGTCGAGCGCCTCGAAGAGCGCGGGCAGCGACTCTTCTTCATTGAACACGGGGATGACCAGGCTGAGCGCTGGCGCGCTGGGAGCGTCTGTCGACACGGGCGCGGTCTATCACAAAACACATCGGGGCCGCGAAGGGACTGTTGATCCCGACGCGACCCCGGTGATGTACCGAGCGGGTGCTCGATCAGTCGCGGGGGACGCCGGCGTCGGAGCCGGTGCTGCCGCCGCCGCCGCAGACGCCCATCGGCGCCGTGGCGACGGTGGTCGGGAGGATCTGGGCGCGCTTGGTGGTGAAGCCGAGGCCCACGCCGATGCCGCCCTGCGGGGCGTCGCACGAGGAGGTCGGGGTGCCGGTGGAGATGTCGACGAAGCCCTGGATGAGCGGGCCCGCGGCGTCGCGGAACGCCGCCAGCGCCGGGATGGTGGTGAGGGCGTCGATGAGGTCGGTCTGGCGGAGGTAGCCGCCGAGGTTGCCGCTGAGACCTTCGGTCTCACCCGGGGTGACGCGGAGCTGCGTCTGGAAGAGGTTGAGGTTGAGCGTCGTCCCCATCAGCGAGAGCGGCAGGGAGAAGTTGGGCATGGTGGGGTTGGCGGCCGGCGGGTTCACGCGCAGGCGGCCGTTGACGATGCTGCCCTGGAACTTGAGCCGCGCCGTGGTGAGGTCGCCCGGGGTGGTGAGCGAGCGGTTGTCGATCTGGTACATCTGGTTCGCCATCTGGATGTTCGCGCAGTTGGCGAACGCGGCGTACGCGAAGGGATAGACGCTGACCTGGACCGACGGGTCGTTGAGGGCCGGGCCGAGGGTGCCGTTGACGCCCTCGAGGCGCACGACGATCAGGAACGCGCCCTGGTCGACCTGCTCGTTGAGCGTGTTCTGCACGTTGAGCGAGGCCTGGAACTGCATGATCGTCTGCGCGACGTTGGGCAGCTGGTTGTCGACGCCGCCCTGGCAGCCCATGCCGCCGCCGGCCGAGCCCGCGGCGCAGGTGCCCATGTTCTGGTCGGGGTCGACGGTCGAGAAGTAGTCGCCGTGCGAACAGTCCGCGGCCTGCTGGCTGGCGGTGCGGCTCGGGGAGTTACGGCCGTCGAGGTTGAAGCCGTAGAACGCGCGGGTGGTCACGCCCGGCTCGGCGCCCTCGTCGAGGAGCAGGCGGTTGATGACGTAGTCGTAGGTGGCGCCGGGGCCCGCATCGGCGACCGGCGCGCCGGAGTCGACGCGAGCGCCCGCGTCCCCGACCGGGACGCCGCCGTCGGTCGTGGAGACGGGGTCGTCGCCGCAGCCGGCGGTGAGGCCGGTGAGC
>CAIOSS010000893.1 GCA_903860995.1 uncultured delta proteobacterium
GGAGTACCGCTCGCCGGACTTCGCCCGCCTCGGCGGGCAGATGCGCCGCAAGGTGCTCATCGACGGGCGCAACGTGTGGGCGGCGCTCGAGCCCGAGGAGCAGGGCTTTACCTACGAGGGTATTGGCCTCGGACGGCGCTAGGCGGGGCCGTGTGGTAGGTTGGGCGGCGTCGGACCGCTTGAAGGAGGCAATGAAGCCATGGCGACTGCGCGCGAAGAGAAGAACAAGGAAGCAGTGAAGAAGGGCATCGTCGCCGCCGCGACCGCCGCGGGCTCCGTCGCGGTCATCGTCGCGGGCGCCCCGGTCGCGGGGGCCGTCGGCCTTGGCGTCAGCGCTGTGCTCGGCTACCGCTGGGTGAAGTACCGCATCGACCACTCCATCCGCTTCTGATCTCCCGGCACATCACAGGGCGCGATAGTCGCCTTGACCCTCGCGGAGCGTGCGTGTAACCGTCCCGCGCCCTATGAGGTCCCCACAGCGCTCCAGCTCCGGTTTGTCCCTCGCGAAAGAACGTTCCCGCGGCCGCTGGATGGCGGTGCTGGTGGCGTTCATTCTCGCGGTTGCGGCGCCGAAACTCTACGCGCAGGTCCGCCTCGCGGTGGTCGACATGCAGCGCGCCATCCTCGAGACCGAGGAGGGCCGGCGCGCGAAGAACCAGCTGAAGAAGCTCTTCGAGTCGCGGCAGGAGCAGCTCAACGACCGGCAGGAGGCGCTCAAGCGACTCAAGGCCGACCTCGAGAAGCAGCAGCGCGTGCTCGCCCCGGCGGCGATGCAGAAGCGCATGAACGAGTACCAGGAGCAGCTGGTCAGCCTCCAGAAGAACTACATGGACTACCAGCAGGAGCTTGCGCAGCGCGAGGCCGAGCTGACCAAGCAGATCCTGATCAACCTCCAGGGGGTCGTGCGCCAGCTTGGCACCGCCGAGGGCTACACCGCGATCTTCGATCAGAGCGGCATCGTCTGGGCGCCGACGCACATCGACCTCACCGACCGCGTGATCGCGGAGTTCAACCGCGTGCACCCGGCGGGCAGCGATGCGGCGCCCACCGCCGAGGGCGACGCCGGCACCCGCCGGCCCGCCGGCGCCCGGCCTGCCGCGGCCGGCACCAACCCCCACCCCCGTGGTCAGCAGTGATGACGCTCTCAAACCAGCTTGGAGGACTCTCGATGAATCGATGGATGGCGGCCGCGCTCAGCGGCGCGGTGATGGTCGGCTGCGGCGCCTCGAACGACGGAGTGACCACGGCCGACAGCGGCACGGTCGCCGACACGGGCGTCGGAGCCACGGTCGACGCGGGCACCCCGACCGACCAGGGCTCGGCGACCACCGACCGTGGCTCGACCACCGACCGTGGCTCGACGACGCGCGACACCGGCCCCTCGGCCAACTTTGGAACGTGCGGCGAGGCCGTGGCGCGCCAGGTGTGCATGTGCGGTCAGACCGACAACGTCTGCCAGAGCCGGGCCCTCGGCGGCGACATGGGCTGCGCGCAGTGCCTCATCGAGAACCAGGCCGCCTGCTGTCCGACCCAGGCGATGGCGCTCCAGACCTGCATCATGGCCGCCAACGACACCTGCATGGGTGACCCCGCCTGCCTCCAGCGCACCTGCATGACCCAGGTGGCCGCGATGCAGACCTGCCAGATGAGCCGCCTCCAGATGGAAGCCATGGCTGGCTCGGGCGCGTGCCTCTCGGGCTACATCGGCTGCATCGGCGTCCTGGCCCAGGGCTTCGGCTCCTGCCCCTGACCGCGTCCCGCTAGCGGTGCCGCACCGCGAGGTGCGCGTAGGCCCGCCACCCCTCCTCGATCATCCCCCGGTCTGCCTCGGTGAGCC
>CAIOSS010000894.1 GCA_903860995.1 uncultured delta proteobacterium
CCCAGCGCGAAGGACACCAGCGCGAAGCCCCCCCCGAGCCCGAGCGCCGCGAGGCCCAGCGCCCAGGGCAGCGCGCGCCGACGGCCGGGCAGGAGGGAGGGCGGCGAGGCGTACGGGGGATACATCCCCGGGGCCGTGGGCACGCTCGCGATGCTCACCGTGGCGACGGACCCCACCGTGGCGACCGGCGCGGCCTCGTCCGCCCGCTCGCCCCTGAGCTCGGCGATGAAGGCCGCGGCGGTGGGCGTTCGGCGCGCGGAGTCCTTCTCGAGGGCGTGCGCGACGGCGGCCTCGATGGCGTGCGGGAGCGCCTCGCAGCCGGGCTGCCGCCGCAGGGGCGTGGGGGTGAGGTTGAGTTGCGCGTCGGTCCACTCGGCGAGGGTGCGCGCGGGCCACGGCAGCGTGCCGGCCAGCATGAGGTAGGTGAGCAGCCCGAGGGCGTAGACGTCCGCGCGGGCGTCGACGGGCTCGCCCCGCAGCTGCTCGGGGCACATGAACGCCGGCGTCCCGAGCACGGTGCCGAGGCTCGTGAGGGGCTTCTCGTTGGCGTGCGCCGGGGGGCGCCGCGCGATGCCGAAGTCCACCACCTTGAGGAGGGGCGTCGGGTCGCGGGGGGAGAGCAGCACGTTCTCGGGCTTGAGGTCGCGGTGCACCACGCCGTGCCGGTGGGCGGCCTCGAGGGCGCCGGCCATCTGCGCCGCGAGGTCGAGCGCGAGCTCGGGCGCGAGCCGGCCGCGCTGCACCCGCATGGCGAGGCTCTCGCCGGGGACGAACTCCATCACCGACACGAAGCGCCCGCCCTCCTCGCCGTAGTCGAAGAGCCGCACGATGTTGGGGTGCTCGAGCGAGGCGAGGGTGGTGGCCTCGCGCCGGAAGCGCTGGACGATGTACTCGTCGTTGCCCCGGGACGCCGCGAGCACCTTGATGGCCACCCGGCGCACGCCCTCGCCCACGCGCTGCTCGCCCAGGTACACGCGGCCCATGCTCCCCTCGCCGAGCTTGAGGGTGACCCGGTAGCGCCCGAGCAGCACCGAGCCCAGCAGCGGGTCGGCCGCGTCGGCGGTGTCGAAGCGCTGGCCGCAGCGCGCGCAGAACCGGGCGTCTTCGGACGGACGATCGGTGGCGCAGCGGGGGCAGGGGGGGAGGTCACGGGGGGGTAAGACGCGGAGCATAATCCCCCGGCGGAGACGCTGACCAGAAGAGCGCGAGGCGCGGTTCGCGGTCTCTACCAGCCGGGAGGTGGAGGGGGCATAGGCTTTAAGCGGGGATCGTTCGGCCCCCTCACCGCGCTGCCGCGCGCCCCGCGGTGAGGGGGCCGACCGATCGCCGCTTAACGCGTATGAGGGCGGGGCCCCCGTCATCCTCGTCCCCCCGGCGTACCCTCGCCTCGTCGACCCGCGCGAAGCCCATAGGAAATCCAACGGGGCAGCGTCGCTGGCGGGCATCCGCTCCAGGCGACCGATCACCCGAAGCACCCGCGCTCGCTCTACCCTCACCAGGAACTCTCCGGGATGCCC
>CAIOSS010000895.1 GCA_903860995.1 uncultured delta proteobacterium
CCATCGCCGCCCGGTAGCGCGCCCACGGCGCCCGCAGGGCCATCCACACCGCCGCCTCGGCCACCAGCACCGCCCGCGCCCGATCGACCTCCGCCAGCTCGCGCGCCGTGCGGGTCAGCGCCTCGGCGCCCGGCCAGCGCTGCGGGAGCTGCTTCGTCCCCTCCTGCGCGCACCAGCGCGCGTCGGCGACGGCCTCGATGGCCGCGGCCGCCGTGCGCTCGACCGACTCCCAGGACTCAGCCACCCGCTTCGGCCCGCAGCACCGAGAGCTTCTTGCGCTTCGGCACCACGCCCGCCGCCTCGAAGGCCTTCTGGTAGTCCGCGAAGCGCCCGCCGGCCTTCGTGGCGTCGTACACCGCGCGCCCGGCCTTCTCGCCCCCTTGGGCCAGGACCCACTCGATCCACGCCCAGCGGGCGCTCGTGGGGCGCACCTCGGCGCGGCCCCTCAGTCCACGGCGCAGCCGGTCGAGGCGGTGCTCGACCACGTCGATGCCCGCGAAGCCGAGGCCGTCGAGGGGCGTGTTGCGCTTCGACACGAAGGGCGCGATGCCCAGCGCGATGGGGATCACCTTGCTCAAGCCCGTGACGAACTCCACGCACTCGTCGATGTCGTCGTCGGTCTCGCTCGGCAGGCCCACCATCAGGTAGAGCTTCATCGTGAGCATGCCGTTGGCGCGGGCGTGCTCGGCCGCGCGCTCGATGTGCTTGATCTTCGCGTGGCGCTCGAGCATCGCGCGCAGGCGCTCGCTGGGCCCGTCCATGGCCGTGGTGAGCGTGCGGTACCCGCCGCGCTTGAGGGCCGCGACGAAGCGGTCGGTCATCCGGTCGGGGCGCAGCGAGGAGAGCCCGACGCCCATGCCGCGGTCGACGAAGGCGTCGATGATATCGACGATGCGAGGGTGGTCGCTGACGGCGGCGCCCACGAGCCCGACCTTCTTCGCGTCGGAGGGCACCCTCGCCAGGATGCTCTCCATCGACGCGAGGCGCATGCCGCCGTTGGTGCTCTTGCGCATCACGCAGTACTGGCACCCGCGCGAGCACCCCCGCTCGGTCTCCACCAGGAACATGTCCGACAGCTCGGTGTCGGGCGTCATGATCTGCGCGTACGCGGGGAGCTTGGTGGCGTTGTCGGCCGCGGCGATCTTCGCGAGCGCCTCGCCGTGCACCGCGGGCACCCACACGTTGGGGTGATCGGCGAGCTTCCGCAGGCGCGACTCCGGGTCGAGCTCCGACGTGAGGATGTCCATCACGTCATGGATGACCTCCTCGGCCTCGCCCATGACCACGGCGTCGGCGTACGGGGCGAGGGGGGTGGGGTTGGAGAAGGTGAGCGGGCCGCCCATCAGCACGAAGGGGTGCCGGGCGGGGTTGCGGTCTTCGCGGAGGGCGGGGATGCCGCCGAGCTCGAGGGTCTCGATCACCCCGCCGAGCTCGTTTTCGTAGGCCACGGAGAGGGCCACGACAGCATGGTCGCCGATGGGGCGCATCGACTCGTAGGTGATCACCCCCTCGCGGTGCCGACGGGCCTGCTCGAAGTCCTCGGGCGCGAAGGCCCGCTCGGCCACGAGGTCGGCGCGGGCGTTGAGCTCGCGGTACATGACCTGGTAACCGAGGGACGACATCCCGACGCGGTAGGGCGAAGGGTATGTGAGCGCTACCCGGAAGGGGGCGTCGCGGAAGAGCGTGCCGCGCTCACGGGAGAGCCGGTGCTGGATGGTGTCGCGCAGGGATGCCAATAGGCCGGGGAGTATCCGTGCGCTCCCCCCGTCGGGCAACCCGCGGAGGGGTTCAGTCCTCTTCGTAGTCCTCGTCCTCGTCGTCGAGGTTGAGGTCCTCGACGATGGTGGACTCGATCTCGAGCTCGTCCATGGACCAGCCCACCCGGTTGCCGGGAGCAATCTCGTCGCGCGCAAATTCCTCGAACGACCGGTAGAATCTAGACATTTCGACCCTCTTCGCTGCGCGTGGAGACACGACCGCCGTTTGGGCCCCGAGCGCCCTCGACCGTGTCTGATTGTGAAGGTGTGGGTGCCACCTGCACCTACATCTGCCGCCAATGTATCCCCCCGCCTCGGGAAATCCATTTTGTGTCTCGGATGGTGGTGCTCCGCACGGAACGGCTGTGATTTCTTGCGATTGGGGCGGTGCGGTGGGTGCGCCGGGCGACGACGCTGGACAGGGTCCGCCGGGAGGGGTTAGTGGTCGCGGCCCGACGGCGAGTGGCCGGTGCGGCGGCAGGAGAACGCGGTTGTCATGGGCAGGGTCTACGCGATCGCCAACCAGAAGGGCGGAGTGGGCAAGACCACCACGAGCGTCAACCTCGCGGCGTCGCTCGCGGCCGCCGAGAAGCGCGTGCTGCTCATCGACATGGACCCGCAGGGCAACGCCGGCAGCGGCGTGGGCGTGAGCCCGTCGGGCGGCGTCACCCGCGGCACCTACGACGTGCTGCTGGGCCAGTCGCGCCTCGAGGACGTCATCGTGCCGACGGCGCTCCCCACGCTCAAGCTCTGCCCGGCGTCGCCCTCCCTGGTCGGCGCCGAGATCGAGCTCATCGACGTCGAGCGCCGCGACCTGCTGCTACGCGACGCCCTCGAGCGCGTGCGCAAGCGCTACGACTACGTGATCCTCGACACGCCGCCCTCGCTCGGGCTGCTCACCCTCAACGCGCTCGTGGCCGCCGACGCGGTGCTCGTGCCGATGCAGTGCGAGTTCTACGCGCTGGAGGGCATCGCGCAGCTGGTGGGCACCGTCGAGCGGGTGAAGTCCACGCGCAACCCCAAGCTCGCCATCGAGGGCGTGCTGCTCACCATGTACGACCCGCGGAGCAACCTCGCGCGCGAGGTGGCCGGGGAGCTCCGGAAGCATTTCCACGTGTTCGACAGCGTGGTGCCGCGCAACGTGCGGCTGAGCGAGGCGCCGTCCTTCGGCAAGCCGGTGCTCCTCTATGATGTGGCCTCGAAGGGCTGCCAGGCCTACCTGGCCTTCGCGAAGGAGCTCATGGGATCGAAGGCCGGCGGGGCAGTGAGCGGTCGGCCATGAGCAACGACAAGGGCAAGAAGCCCGCGGACACGAAGGAGCCCCGGCGCGCCCTGGGCCGCGGGCTCGACGCCCTGCTGCCGGTGACGCAGATCGCGGCGGCGGCGGCGGCGCGGGCCGAGAGCCCGTACCAGATGGTGGGCATCGAGCGCATCCACCCGCGGCGCGACCAGCCCCGCAAGCGCTTCGACGAGACGGCCCTCGACGAGCTGGCGCGCAGCATCGAGGAGCAGGGGCTCATCCAGCCGCTGGTGGTGCGCCGCTCGGACCTCGAGGAGGGCTACGAGATCATCGCGGGCGAGCGCCGCTGGCGCGCGGCGCAGAAGGCCGGGCTGCGCGAGGTCCCGGTGGTCATCAAGGACGTCGACCCGGAGTCGGCCTTCGAGCTGGCCCTGGTGGAGAACGTCCAGCGCATGGACCTCGACCCCGTCGAGACGGCCACCGCGTACCGGCGGCTGATGGACGAGCACGGGTACACCCAGGACGTGCTCTCGCGGCGCATCGGGAAAGACCGCTCGACCATCGCCAACACGCTCCGCCTGCTCCAGCTGCCCGACGAGGTGCAGGAGCGGGTCGTGGCGCGGGAGCTCAGCGAGGGCCACGCGCGGGCGATCCTGTCGCTGAAAGACCCCGGGGAGATCACAAAGCTCGCGCGGGTGGCGGCGGAGAAGGGCTGGTCGGTGCGGCAGACCGAGCAGTTCGCGCGGCGCAAGCTGGAGGGGCCGAAGCCCCCGGCGGCGGTCGACCCCGCGAAGGAGGCGCCCACGGCGAGCTCGGCCAACGTGCGCGACCTGGAGAAGAAGCTGGAGAGCGCCCTCGGGATGCCCGTGGCGATCCGCACCGACGGCGCGATGAGCTCGGGCACCGTGGAGATCGGCTTCGACAACCTCGACCAGCTCGATCGCTTCCTGCGCCGCGTCCTCGGGGAGTGAGCGCGCTGGAAGAGCGCCTTGATGGTGGCGGAGCGGGCGGGTAACCGTCGACGTCGGAAGCGGCGGAGGACTTGGCGGCCAGCGGCGCGCGAGGGTTTTAGACCTGGCGGTGTGCCTTCGCGCCCGCGGGGTGATCAGGCCGAGGCGGCCTCGCCGAGCGGGTGCCACACCTTCGGCGCGTCGAAGAACGACTGCTTCGCGATGGGCTGCCACTTGCGCTTGAACTCCACCAGCCCCCACGCGGCCTCGATGGTCAGCTCGATGGTGAGCCCCGACCACTCCAGGTCGAACTCCACCGCCGGCCGCCGCACCACCGGCGCCTTCGCCGTCGCCGTGATGCTCGTCGCCCCGTTGACGTCGAGGTTGAGCGCGCTCTTCTTCATCAAGAACAGGTTGCCGCCGACCTTCACGCCAATCGAGCCTTCGCCCTTCACGTCGGC
>CAIOSS010000896.1 GCA_903860995.1 uncultured delta proteobacterium
AATCTCGACGCGATCTACAAGGGCCGCCGGGGCGGCGCGGAGACGCTCAAGGCGCAGCAGATCCGCGACAAGCCGAGCACGAAGCACGTGCGGGTGGTCGACGGCACCGGCGAGATGCTGGTCAAGTGGATGATGCCGCTGCTCACCAACGCGCTCGCGATCGTGCTGGGTCGCAGTCGCATCCCGGCGGTCCGCACGATGACTCCCGCGCACTTGAACGGGCTGCTCCTCGGCCGAAGCACCGTCGCTTCGATCGGCGCCAAAGCAATCACTCTCTATCTGGAGCCCATCCACGAGTACCGAGACCGCGAGCATCAGCGGGAGTTGGTGAGGGTCTTCGACGAGGCCGCGCTCACGTTGACGGGGCGCACTCCATGGTGCGTGTCTGCGATAATCTCGCGATACATGTCGCTCGTATCCTCACTCCCGCGCTCCCTGACGAGATGGCCGCGCAGCGCCGCTACGCTCGTCCTGCTCGTGACGCCCGTCGGCTGTGACAGCACCTCGCCTCCCACGAATGCGCCCGACGCGCCCGCACCCGACGTAACGATCGCCGATGACCGCGCGGAGTCGGTCGACCGACCTTCGATGGACGTCACCCCGCTCGCCGACGTGTCGCTCGATCACGCGGAGGCTGATCGCCCCGACGGTGCTCTCCTCGACGCTGCGCCCACCGACGCTGCGCCCACCGACGCTGCGCCCGCCGACGTCGCGCCCGTCGACGTCGCGCCCGTCGACGCTGCGATCGCTGACGGTGGTGCTTTGGCTACGCGCATTCAGTCGCCGCTGCCAGATAGCTTGCCGGTGCTGTACGCCCGCGCGTTTCTTCCTGCCCCGGAGGGCGACGCGTTTATCGTCGCGAGCGGCATCCCGACGGCCGCGCGGAGCTACGTGTGGCGTGCGGGCGCAGACGGCACGACCCGCTGGAGTCATCGGCTCCGGGGCACCGCTCCGATTCTGTTGTGGAGCGCCGCGGCGCGCGCCGACGGGACGCTCCTCATCGCGGGGAGCCTCACCGCCACCCAGCAATCCGTGGTGTTTCTCGTGGGGGCCGACGGCGCCCTGCGCTGGGGGCGCGCGCTCGACGCCAGCCTCGGACCGAGCGTGTATCCGGCCTGGTGGGGCGATCGCCCCATCGTCGCTGCCGACTCCACCCTCTCGTGCGAAGGGAGCACGGCCTCAACCCTCGTCGTCGAGCTGTCGCTCGCTGCGGGCGAGATCACCCGCGCGCGGTCGCTCTCCATCGGCGCGCGCGCGCCGCAGGTGGGAGGGCTCGCGACTCCGGGTGACGGCTCGCTGATGCTGTTCACCTTTCATCCGGAGCTCGGTCGTCCGCTGCTGCGCGCGACGGACTTCGAACTCGCGCCCGCGGTCTGGTCGCCGCCGATGATCCCCACCCACGCAGCCAGCCTCCCCGGCGGCCTCACCGTGCTCGCGGGGACGGCCAACGACGCGACGATCTCTGCGCGCACCAACGGCCTCGTGGTGGCGCTCCTCGACGCGAGCGGGCACCAACGCTGGTGGACCTGGCGCGACATCCCCAACACGCGCCTCTTCGGCGGTCAGATGGGCGGCCTCGCAGTCTCGGGCGCACGCATCCTTTTCGGAGGCACCTACGCCCACGACCGCGGGCCCGTGGCGTACCTCGAAGCCCTCGACACCGACGGCGCCACGCTCGGAGACCACCGGTATTTTCAAGGCACCGTCGCGCCTACGGTGCGCGGGCTCATTCCCCGCGCGGGCGGCGCCCTCGCGCTGACCGACCACCAGCTCGGGTTCTTCTTTCTCGCCAGCGTCGCCCCGGACGGTGCGCTGCCCGGTGCGTGCGAGGCGTTCACGCTCCCGACGCGCTTCGTACGTCGCGCTGAGGGGTCGCTCTACCCCCCGTCGTCGGCGACCTGGACTACCTGCGCGGCGCCCTCCTCCATCCCCCTTGCGGTGACCTGGGACGA
>CAIOSS010000897.1 GCA_903860995.1 uncultured delta proteobacterium
CGAAGAAGCTGGCTCCAAGGTCAAGGCGCACGTCCGCGCCGCCAACCCGCGGACCCTCGACGCCTTGTACGAGGCCCTGCGCGAAGGGGTCGCGGCCGTCACGCCGCACGACGCCCGCGGATGGTTTGCCCATCGCGCCGGCTACCTCTCGGACTGTGCTCAACCCACCGGGCCACCGCTCTAGAGCGCCGTCTCGGCGCTGCGAACCGCGCCGATCCTCAGAAGCAGGTGCCGTTGATGCAGAAGGTCCGCGGCCGACAGATGTCCCCCGGGCAGCAGGGCTGGCCCACGCGACCGCAGTCGGGCGGCAGCGGCTGGCACGTGCCGTCGTCGCAGCGGCTCCCCGAGCGGCAGTCCGCCCCGCCGCTCTCGCAGCATGGCGTACCGAGCATGCCGCAGGTCGTCGAGTCGCACCTCCCGCCGACACACGTGAAACCCGCCAGGCAGCTCTGGCCCGCGCAGCACGCGAGCTGCAGCGCTCCGCAGGACACCGCTCCGACCACCCGGAGGCACAGGCCCGTGGCGACGCACCCGTAGTCGGGGAGGCACCGGCCCTCGCAACACACCTGACCGCGGTTGCCGCAGCTGGGCGGCGCGCGGCAGAGGCCGGCCTGGCACGAGAGGGGGAACAGACACTGGGGTGCCCCCTCGCAGCACGCCTGCTCGGGGTTGCCGCAGGGGGCCGGGATGCTCTCGCAGGTGCCGTAGCGGCACGACAGGCCTGCGTCGCAGGTGCTCCCCAGGCAGCACGGGTTGCCCAGGGAGCCGCACGCGGTGGTGCGGCAGGACCCCGCGCTGCACACGAAGCCCTCGCTGCAGACGCCGTCGCAGCAGGGCTGGCTCCGGGAGCCGCAGTCGGGCCGGGCGGGCCCGCACCGGCCGGCGGTGCACGTCAGCGCGCCCAGGCAGCGGTCGCCGGCGCAGCACGGGGTGCCGTTCGCGCCGCAGCCGGTCGGCGGCGGGGCGCAGGCGCCGCCCAGGCACGTCAGGGTGCCCCCGCAGTGGCGGTTGGGGCAGCACGACTGGTCCAGACGCCCGCAGGACGTCGGGAGCGTCTGACAGATGCCCGCGGCGCAGAGGAAGCCCTCCGAGCAGGTGTTGTTCGCGCAGCAGGGGCGGTTGCGCGTTCCGCAGAGGGTCACCGGGATCTGGCAGGTTCCGTCGAGGCAGAGCGACGACGACTCGCAGACGCCGCCCGGACAGCACGCCGCTCCGAGCACCCCGCAGCCCAGCACGATCGACCGACACGCCGCGCCGTCACAGAAGAGCCCCGTGACGCACCCCCGCCCTGGACAGCATGGCTGCGACAGCTCACCGCACCGCGGTGTCTCCGCGGGGGTGTCGGCCGTCGGGCCGCCGTCGTCCGCATCGGGCATCGCGCTCCCGTCATCGGCGACGACGTCGAAGCCCGCGTCGAAGCCCGCGTCGAAGCCCGCGTCGAAGCCCGCGTCGAGGCCCGCGTCGAAGCCCGCGTCGAAGCCCACATCGAGGCCCACATCGAGGCCCACATCGAGGCCCGCGTCGACGGTCGTCGGGGTCTCGCTGCACCCCGACGCGAGCAGCGCCGCGAGGAGCGTCACCAGGGCGGCCAGGGGCCGTGCGCTTCGCCGCCTCATGCGCGCGGCGCCGTCCTCGCTGCGAGGCGGAAGGTCGGGCGCGTGCGCGCGGCGCCGACTTCGACCGGGGTCGGGCTGGTCATCGTCGACCCGAAGCGGAAGGTCATGATCGAGCGGAACCCCGCCGCCCCCCCGAGGTACACCTCGAACACGCTCTGCCCCAGGTCGTTGTCACGGCGCAGCACGAGGTCGCCGTAGCCGTCGCCGTTGAAGTCGCGGCGCAGGGGCATCGGGATGCCGGAGATCGGGAGCGAGCGGGGCGCGGCCGCCAGCACGTCGGGGCCGCCCGCGAAGAGCTGGAGCATCGAGAAATCGTCGCCCCGCACGAGGTCGTCGACGCCGTCGCCGGTCACGTCGCCCACGGCGATGAACGGCGGTGGGAAGCAGCCCGAGCAGTCCTCCATCACCCGCGAAGGCGTCGTCGGGAGCCCGGCCGCCGAGCCGAGGTAGAGGCCCGTCAGCTGCGGCCGCCGGGTCTCGTAGGCGCTGACGACGAGGTCGGCGAAGCCGTCGCCGTTCACGTCGCCCGCGGAGGTCGCGCGCGCGCCGAAGCCGTCGTGGCCCATCGCCGGCGAGAGCTCGATCGTCGGCGCGGTCGGCGGCCCCGCGGCGCTCCCGGCGAAGACCCGACAGGGGTCGCCCTCGATCCCGCAGACCACGACGTCGCCGAAATCGTCGCCGTTGAAGTCCCCCGTGGCGGTCGAGCCCGTGACCATGTTCGAGCCCGTGAGGACGGGCAGGGCGAACCGCGCCGGCGCGAGGAAGCCCGCCGCCGAGCCCCGCATCCACCAGGCGCCCCCGCCGCTCGCGGCCATGTAGTTCAGCGTGAGCACGGCGTCGCCGTAGCCGTCGCCGTTCATGTCACCGGCGGGGAGCACCGACGAGTAGTACGTCGCCACCATGTAGTGAATCGGCGTGCTGAGCAGGCCCACCGGGGAGCCCGAGAGCTGGTCGACGCGCGCGAGCTCGGGGCGGTCGCGGAGCCCGATCAGCTGGTCCATGAACCCGTCGCCGTCCGCGTCGCCGACCATCACCGTCGGGAGCACCGGCACCGACCCCATCGGGATCGGCACCCAGCGGACCGCGCCGAGGCCCTCGGGCGCGCCGTGCAGCTCCGCGAGGCCCGCGCCCAGGCGCAGCCCCACCGGCGTGGCGTCGCCGAGGTACCCCGGGATGCTCCAGAGCACCGTGAGGTCGTCCCGTCCGTCGCCGTTGACGTCGCCCGTCGCCCCCACGGTCGCCCCGCTGTGCGGGCGCGCTCCGACGGGCACCGCGAACTGCCACGTCGCGCTGAACGCGCCCCTCTCCCGGCGGGCGCGCCAGTAGTAGCGCCCGCCGGGCAGCGGGGACGCCAGCCGCACGGACCCGCCCACGACCGTCTGCTCCGCGACGGGGCTCGCGCAGCTCCGCTCGACGCACACCTGGACGGTCGTCGAGACGGCGGGCTCCGAGGTCGACTCCCAGCGCAGCGTCGGTTGATCCCCGCCCAGGACCGCCCCCGAGAGCGGGCCCAGGAGCCGAACGCGCGCCATCGTCGAACCAGCGTCCGCCGCGACGTCCGCGACGTCCGCGACGTCCACGACGTCTACCGACGCGTCCGCGACGTCCGCGACGTCCGCGACGTCCGCGACGTCCGCGACGTCCGCGATGTCCGCGACGTCCGCGACGTCCGCGATGTCCGCGACGTCCGCGACGTCCGCGACGTCCGCGAC
>CAIOSS010000898.1 GCA_903860995.1 uncultured delta proteobacterium
CGCGCTCGCCTGGGCCTCGATCGCCGCCGGCTGTGGGGCCTGCGGCGCTGGCGGCTGGGGCACACTCTGACGACGGTGACAAGCCGCCAGCGCGAGCAGGGGTAGAACCCTCGAGAACCGCGAGCGCATCACTCGAAGACGGTCGCGACCGAGTCGATGCGCGAGGGGATGATCGGGGCCGGCAGCGAGCGCGTGAAGATCGCGGTGCGCGTCCCACCCGTCATGCCGGTCTGCGCGATCTGGAGCACGAGGCGATACTCGCCGCCCGAGGTCGAGCTGACGAAGGTGCGGGGTGAACCCGTGAGGGGATCGACCACCGTAGCGCTCACGTTGCAGTTCGGCCGACGGGCGACGGCCACCCCAAACAGCAGGCTGTTGGCATCGTCGGCTTCGCTGCCGTTGTTGTTGAGGTCGCGGGTAACCCGCACGACGTCCGCGGTGGTCATCGGATCACCGTCGCGGTCGAGCCTGCCCTGAGGGTAGGACGAGCCGGAGGGGTCGTTGCGCGTCAGGTCGACGCCCCAGAGGCGAGCCGCGCCGATCTCGCACGGATCGGTGCCAACGCGCGGCGCGAAGGTGCCGAAGTAGAGAACGTTGTTGAAGAGGGTCATGGCGCCAGTGAGACGCTCGCCCCCCAGGAAATCGCGATCAACAGTCTGGGGACCAGGGCGGATGCCCCAGGCCTCCTCGATGTTGATGCCGGTCGACGTGCCCGCCGCGTCGGTCTGCGTCGTCTCAATGATCGACTCCACGCGGTTCTCGTCGGTGCCCTCGAGGAGGTCGGTGTCGCCCGAGCCGAACGCGATGACCGTGCGACCCATCTCGTCGATGCTCGTCACGGGCCGCTCGATGATCGGCTGGCCGCTATTGTACCCACGGTCCCAGAAGAGGTCGAAGGCGTCGGCCATCCACCAGTTGGCGGGGTTGGTGCTCGACATATCGACCCGCCAGAGCGAGCCATCCGCATCGCCAACGTACGCGCGCGTGGTCACGACCCCCGCGAGGCCGTTGTAGAGCGCGGGCGCACCGACGATCGGGGCGTGGGTCGGCGGCGGACTGGTCGCTGCAGCCATCATGGGAGTCGAAGGGTCGTACGGGATCGCCGACGGGGCCGCGCCGATCTTGCGGATGAGCGCGCCGGTCTTGAGGTCGACTACGTAGAAGAAGCGGCCCTGGTTGCCCTGCCAGCAGCGGACGTACGGGCGACGGGCGCCGCGTCCGCTCGTCCAGCCACCCATCAGGGTGTTGGGGCGGACCCGTCGCGGCGCCGCGGTGGGCGAGCAGCTTCCGGCCAGCACACCCGTCCCGCCCGGGAGGAAGGCGACGGCGCGCTCGACCGGCGTGCCACCGTTCGGCGCGTAGAAGATCGTACCGATGGCGGGCGTCCCCGAGGAGACCTGGAGGTCGTGATCGGTGAACTGCCAGAGGAACCGAGGGTTGTACGGGTCGGTGACATCGAGGCCGACGTAGGCGCCTCCGCCCGCCCGCAGGCCAACGACCAGCACGGTGTGCCAGTTGGTGTCATCGGTCAGCGAAGCGTGCGAGCGCTCGTACTAGATCTCCTTCACGATCGGAGTGCCGTCGACGCCCTGGGTGCGCGTGTTCGGATACCCGTTGCGGAGGTTGGGCACGAGGTACGGAGGCACGAAGCCCCAGGCCTCTTCGCCCGTGTCGGCGTTGAAGGCGTGGAGCACGCCGTCGTTGCTACCGACGTACATCATCGACTCGCGGGTGCCCACGGTGACGGCCGAGCGACGACGCCCCGCGATCGGCAGTGTGCGCTGACGATATGCGAGGAAGGTCTGATCGGGGAGGTTGATCCGCGGAGCCGGAACGTAGGCCGGCGTCGAGCGGAAGATGTCACCGAGGGGACGGGTCTCACGGATGGTGCCGATGTCGCCACGGAGCCACGCGAGCAGGGTCGTGACCTCGCCCGAGGTACCGTAATTGAAGAGCGCCGGAGTCATGCTGGGCGTGAGCTCGATCGACGAGCCGAGGCCTGAGGTCATGCCGTTGATGAGGGTGCCCCGCATCACGGTTGAGGTCGTGGCCCCGGCAGGAACATAGGTCCACAGGTAGCGAGAGCCCCAACCGTTGCTGTCGCGGGTCGCGCGACGGAGGTTGAACGCGAAGTCGTCGCCCGCCGCCGGGTCGGAGTCGACCTGCGTCGGCACCGGAGCGCCGCCGCCGGAAGGTGCCTGGCAGACCGTGCGGGTGCGCGCCAGACCACCCGCCCAGGGCTGGCCCGGCACGACGTTGAAGGAGGCATTGAACTGATACTGCGAGGTTCCGCTGGGGGAAGTCGTCCCGGCCTCGCCGAACACCGGAGGCGTGCGGGTGGAGGTCTGCGACGTGATCGTGTCGATGATTGACGAGAGGGCCGCCGCGAAGGCCGGGCGATCGTTGGCGTAATAGACGCGCGGGGTGTTGCCGGCGACCGCGATGGGCTCCAGCGTGCTCACGGCCTCCGGGTCACTCCCGTTGAACGCGAGGACGTAGGTCTTCACGCCGGGCCCGGCGGGGCTCGGCATGGCCATGGTCATCGCGGTCTCCGAGGCCGGGAGGTACGGGCAGGTACCCATCACGCACGAGGGGCGGAAGTCCGTCGGCGCGCCGTCGGTGATGAG
>CAIOSS010000899.1 GCA_903860995.1 uncultured delta proteobacterium
GATGGAAGAAGTGCTGCGGCTGTTGCGCGGATTAGGTCGCCCGTTGCCGGTCATCTGCAGAGTAGACCGCCACCGACTGGAAGTCGGCGTCCAGGCCATGCATGGCGGGGCGGCGCACGTTCTGCCATCCGACGACTGGACTGAGCAGGGCTGGCGTTCGGTGCTGCTTCATTTGGGCCATGTGCGTGGTGTCGCTGCGCCTCAGCAGCAGGCCTTTGTGTTTGTTGACCCCGCCAGCCTGAAACTGCTGGAACTTTCCCGCAGGGTGGCCTCGGCAGGGGTGACCACGCTCCTGACAGGACCGACGGGCGCTGGCAAGGAGGTGCTGGCCAGGGTGCTGCATGACGCCTCGCCACGCCGAAACGGTCCCTTTGTCGGGCTGAATTGCGGCGCGATACCCGAAAGCATGATTGAAGACCTGCTGTTTGGTCACGAGAAGGGTGCTTTTACCGGCGCGACGCGTGACCACCGCGGCGTGTTTGAGCAAGCCGAAGGTGGCAGCCTTTTCCTTGATGAAATCGCCGACATGCCCTATGCGCTGCAGGTCAAACTCCTCCGGGTCCTTCAGGAGCGTCAGGTCACACGTCTTGGCGCACAGGGATCAATCCCGGTTGATGTGCGGCTGATCGCGGCGACCAACAAAGACCTCGCCGCCGAGGTGGAGGCCGGGCGCTTCCGAGAGGACCTCTACTACCGCCTCAACGTGGTGCACGTCGCGATGCCGCCGTTGCGCGCCCGGGAGAACGACGTGCTCACGCTCGCTCGGCACTTCCTCGACCGCTTCGCGCGCGAGAACGAAAAGGTCCTGGAGGGCTTCAGCGAGCGGGCTGCGGCGAAGCTCATCGCCCACCGCTGGCCGGGCAACGTGCGCGAGCTGGAGAACGCCGTCGAGCGGGCGACGGTGCTCGCGGAGGGCAGCGTCATCGAGGAGGGTGACCTGCCCATCGAGGTCTCGTCGGCGGGGCGCCAGGGCGTGCAGATCCCGGGGTCTACGATGGCGGAGATCGAGCGGCACGCGATCGAGGCGACCCTCGACGCCGTCGGGGGATCGACCGCGCGGGCGGCGGAGATGCTCGACCTCAGCATCCGCACGATCCAGTACCGCCTCCACGAGTACGGGCGCGCGGCCCCGAAGGACCGTCGACCGGGCTGACACTCACCTCGGCACATCGCTTGAAACAGCGGTGAACTATGGCGGCGGCGGTCGACTCGAAGCGCAGCATCCTCGTGGTGGAAGACGACGTCCCAGCGGGGCGCACCCTCGCGCAACTCCTGCGCGAGGATGGCTACTCGGTCGAGGTCATTCTCGACGGCGAGGCGGCGATCGCGAGGCTGGCGCAGGCGCCCGCGCCCGACGTGCTCCTGGTGGACTACCGGCTCCCTCGCGCCTCGGGTCTGGAGGTGGTCGACGCCGGGCGACGGCTGTACCCCGGCCTGCCGGTGGTGATGGTGACGAGCTATCCCGAGGTCATCGCGAGACTCGATCGGCGCGCTGGCGTGCCCACGGTGATCCTCTCGAAGCCGCTCGTGTACGCCGACCTCACCCGGGAGCTCGAGCAGATGGGCTGCGGCCCCACGGTGGGCGCGTAGCCGGTCACCGTGGCGGCACGAGCCGTGCTCGATGCCGGGCATCGGCCGCGGCCTGCCGTGCGGTCGCAGGAGGCGACGACCATGTCCTCGAACGACACGCTGGACACGATGGAGTGCGGCATCGGCGTGCGGGAGATCCTCTCGGGCGACGGCGGCGTGAAGCGTCGGCTGGTGGTGCACTGCGAGCCGCAGCGCGAGGCGATCTACGTCGCTACGTGCACCGTATGCGCGCGCTGCGTGGGCATCCGGCCGCCGACTGAAGGCTTGCCGGGGGCCGTCATCTGCCGATCGTCGGACGCCGACGGGCCCGCGTCGGTCGAAGACCAGGGCATGCGGACGCCCGTGCGGGCGGTCATGGAGCGCGACGTCGCCTGCGTGACAGCGGATGTGCCCGTCGATGCGCTGGTTGCGCTGCTGGTCCAGCGCGGCGCGAGCGCAGCGGCGGTGGTCGACGAGGACGGCCACCCCATCGGCATCGTCTCGTGGTCGGACTGCCTGCGCATCCCCGCTGGCAGCGCGGAGGCCGGGGCCGGGCGCACCGCCGCCGACGTGATGAACCCGCTGGTGTTCTCGGTCATGGAGACGACCGAGCTGTCCCGCGCCATCGGGATGATGTCTGACGGGGGCTTCCACCAGGTGCCGGTGGTGATGGGCGACGGCACCGTCGGCGGCATGCTGTCGACCCGGGGGGTGGTTCGCTGGATGGCGCGTCTCCAGCAGGCCACTGCTCCGTGAGCTAGCGCATCGCCGGGCGTGCTGGCTTCGCCCCGTCGTCGGGCACCTGGTGTAGGTGCGGCGCCATGACGGCCCTGTCGCTGCGTCCCAGTCTGACCATCACGGCCCCCTGAGGCGCGCCTACAGCTGCGGCTCCAGGGCGATGCTCAGCCGTACCTCGTACTCGGTGTCCTCCCCCTGCGGGAGGTCTCCGTGGAAGGCCCCCAGCACGGCGTCGCGGCAGCCGCCGACGATCGACCCGCCGCCGCTCAGGCGCACCTCGTCTGCGCGGCGGTCGCGCACCCCGATGACCGCGTTCACCGTCGCGGGCGCGCTGAAGGCCGCCGCGCCGCCGCGCGACTCCGCCGCTCGCATCACGCAGCGAGCGAGGGCCTCGGCGGCCTGCGATCCACGCCCCTGCATCGCCCCCCTCGTGATGCCGCCGGTCACCTGCATGGAAGCGAGCGATCCGCGCACGCCGCGCAAGGTCGGCGCAGCGACGGGCGTTGGCGCGACGACCACGGCGGCCGCGGCGACGGGGGCCACGACGGGTGTGGGAGCCACTGTCGCGACCACCGGAGCGGCCTCGACGACAGGCGTCGGAGCGATCGCGACGGGCTCGGCTGCGACCGTCTCCGCGCCGACCCGGCGCGACCCGGCGGTGCTTCGGCTCCTCGCTTGCGCGCGCGCCTCGGGCCCGACCGTCGGAGCCACCGGCGTCCCCGCGTCGACCTCCACGAGGGCGGGCGGGACGGGCGACGGCGCCGCCCGGGGGGCCTCTGCGACGATGGCGCTCCCCGCGTCGACGACCGCCGGAGGGGCGGCGAGCGGTCGTGACGGCGCCACCGGGGCCGGCGCCTCGGCCCGCGGGAAGCGCCACACCACCACAGCCGCGAGCGCAACGGCGACGCCGACCGCGGCCGCGTTCGGGAGCCAGCGGGCCTTCACGGCGGGCCCGGGTCGGGCGGCGGGAGGGTCGAGGGTGGAGGTGTCCTGGAGGGTCGCCGCGATGCCGGGGGCCGCGTCGGGTTTCGGGGCCACCAGCGGTCTGGGCGGGCTGCGCCACGCGACGTTGGCGGTGGGCGTGACCTGATCGGGCGCGATGAGCTTCAGCGCCTGGCGCATGGCGCGCGCATTGGAGAAGCGCCGCTCCGGATCCTTCGCCATGGCCTTCGCGATGACGGAGTCGAGCGCCTCGGGGCAGCGGGGGTTGCGCAACCTCGCCGAGGGCGCGGGCTGGGTGATGTGCAGCATGATCACCGCGATCGCGTTGTCCGCGATGAAGGGGATCTCGCCCGTGATCATCTCGTACAGGATCACCCCGCACTGATACACGTCGCTCCGCCCGTCGACGGCCTTGGCCTGCGCCTGCTCTGGCGACATGTACGCGGGCGATCCTGACGTGATTCCCGTCGCGGTGAGCTTCGCAGCGGCCCGCGAATCACCGGGGTCATCGAGCATCTTGGCGATACCGAAGTCCGCGACCTTCACGGTCTCGCCGACGACGTCTTCGCCGCCGCGCGACACCAGCATGATGTTCTCGGGCTTCACGTCCCGGTGCACGATGCCCGCCTCGTGGGCCTCGGAGAGCGCCGCCAGGACCTGCGACATGATCGCGACGCCGCGGGGGGCCGAGAGCGTACCCTCGCGCCGGATGAGGTCGCCGAGGCTCTCGCCGCGGAGGTACTCCATCACGATGTACGCGGTGCCGTCGGGCTCGATGCCGAAGTCGAACACCGCGACGGAGTTGGGGTGGTCGAAGCGGCTCGCGGCCTTCGCCTCCCGCAAGAAGCGCTGGAGCGTCACCTGGTCGGCGCCGAGGTTGGCGTGCAGGAGCTTCACCGCCACGACCTTGTCGAGCGGCCGCTGGGTCGCGCGGTACACCCGCCCCATCGCTCCCGCGCCGAGGAAGCCGTCGATGAGGTACTTCCCGGCCATCACCCTTCCGAGGAAGGGGTCACGCGCTTGGAGGAGGGAGACGTCGTCCGACACGGCCACGATGCTAACAGAGGCCGCGTCCTGCGCTCCTAAGGCTCACCCGCCGCCCGCGCGCACGATACGGTGGATCACGAAGCCGTCGGTGCCGTCGAGGTCGGGCCGTAGCACCGTGCGCTCGTGTCCAGCAGCCCAGCCCGGCCGCGCCGCGAGCAGAGCCTCCACGGGCGCGTCACCCTCCTCGGCCGTAAGGGTACAGACCGCGTACAGCAGCACACCGCCCGGCCGCACCCAGTTCGCCGCGCGCTCGAGCACCGCGGTCTGTACCGCCGTCAGCGCCCTCCACGCGGAGGCGTCGCGCAGCCGAAGCATCAGGTCGGGCCGGTGCGCCAGCGTACCGAGGCCCGAGCACGGCGCGTCGACCATCACGACGTCATAGCCCCCCGCGGGCGCGGCGCGCGCGAGGTCTCCGTCGCCCACCGTGAGGTCGACCGCAAAGGTCTCCAGCGCGAGGTGCTCGAGCAGGCCGAGGCGCGCGAGGTTGGTCCGAAGCGTCTCGAGCTTGGCCGGGTGCTGATCGACCGCGTGCAGCGTGCCCCTCCCGGCCATCTGCGTGGCGAGCACGGCGCTCTTCCCGCCGCGGCCCGCGCAGAGGTCGAGCACGCTCATCCCCGGCCGCGCGCCCGCCATGAGCGCGACCACCTGGGCGCCCTCCTCCTGGATGTCGAAGAGGCCCTCCTTCCAGGCTGCGGTGTAGCTCAGGTCGCCCGCGTGCTCGACCGACAGCGCCAGCGGCGATCGCTTGCCCGGCGTGATGGCCGCCCCTGCGCGCTCGCGCAGCAGGCGCTCCATCAGGGCGTCGCGATCGATGCGCAGCGGGTTGACCCGCACCGACGACACCGCGCTTCGCTCGAGCGCCGCGCGCAGGACGGACTCGACGGCTTCCTGACCGAGCAGCGACCCGATGCGAACCCGCACCGCCACGGGGATGGCCCGCAGCGCGAGCGTCACCCTCCGGTCGGCGGGGAGGGGCTCGGGGCGCTCGCCCGCGACCCGGCGGAGCACGGCGTTGGCGAAGCCCGCGAGCCCCTTGGAGCGCCAGCGCTTGAGGGCGTCGACGGCGGCGTCGACGGCGGCCGATGGGGGAATTCGGTCGAGTGCGAGGACCTGGTAGACAGCCACCCGGAGCACGTTGCGCGACCACGGGTCGAGCAGGTCGATGGACTTCGCGCCGTTCTTCGCGAAGCGGGCGAGCTCGGCGTCCAGCACCGGGAGGGTGCGCAGGGCGCCGTAGACGAGCTCGGTGGCGAGGCCCCGGTCGCGAGCGCCCAGGGCTGGAGTGCGAGCGATGGCTGCGTCGAGGGCGGCAGCTGCAAAGGCGCCGTCGGCCTCGGTGCGGGTGAGCACCTCGGCAGCTCGGAGCCTGGCATCACCGCGGAGCGCCTCTCGGGGAACCTGTCCAGACATGGTCGGCGCTTTACCACGAGTGGGCTGCGCCGCGCGGGTCAACGCAGGGCTTTACCCCGAACGGTAATCCCTCAGGCCCCGGGGCGGTTGTAGTTGTTCGTCTCGAGCAGGATGACGTTGGTGCGGCTGCGCGACTCGCCGACGGAGGTCACGTACACCGCCGGGCGGTCTTGCACCGGGCAGACCTTCTCGCAGGCGCCGCAGCCGATGCAGAGCTGCGGGTCGACGTGCGGACGCTGGACGTGGACCATCTGACCGTTGCGGTCCGGGACGTCGATCTCCTCGACCCAGATGGATTTCGGGGAGGTCGGGCAGAACTCCTCGCAGACGATGCAGGGCGTGGCCATCGACCAGGGGAGGCAGCGCCCGTGGTCGTAGAACGCCGTCCCGATCTTGATGGGCTCGACGTGCCGCACGGGGTTTCCGAGCTTCTGCTCCTCGGTGATCTTCTGGATCGCGCCGGTCGGGCACACCTGCCCACACAGCACGCAGGTGGGCTCGCAGTACCCGATGCGGGGAATGAGGATCGGCGTCCAGAATCCCTCGATGCCGCTCTCCAGGAAGGCCGGGTGGAGGGCGTTGTTGGGGCAGACCTTCATGCACTCCGCGCAGCGGATGCATCGCTCCATGAAGTCCCGCTCGGGCACCGACCCTGGCGGTCGGATGAGCCGGTCATAGTAGTTGCTGTCGATGGTGTCGCTGGTGCGGGCAAGCGGCAGCGCCGCGGCGCCGACGGCGGCCGCGACGATGACCTTCCGGCGGTCCAGGCCATCCTGCGCGAGCGCCGCGCTACGGCGGTTGGGCAGAAAGCGGAACTTGATCACGTCCTCGGGGCACGCGGTCTCGCAGTTGAGGCACATGTGACACTCGTCCTGCTTCCACTTCACGCCGCCCTGCGGGCTATCGGCCCCCTGGCAGTCCACGAGGCAGAGGTTGCAGTCGGTGCACTTGGAGTGATCCTTCTCCATGCCGAAGAGGGCGTTTCGTGCGATGAGCCCGAGCGTCGCGCCCAACGGGCACAGCGCGCGGCACCAGAACCGCGGAATCCAGCGGTTGGCGAGGAGCACCGCGAAGAGCAGCCCCCCGATGACCCAGGTCTGATGGAAGAAGTACTGCCGCGGTTGGAGCACCGTCGCGACGAGCGCATCGCGGGTCACATCGCTCCCCTGTTGGAAGAGATGGATGTTGGTCTGCGAGACCTGGTCGAGCCCGCGGCCGGCGATGTAGCTCACGGCCGGGAGCACCGCGAGGCCGATGGCCCGGACGCAGATGCAGATGGGGTCGAAGAGCCCTCCGATGGCGCTGCCGCACACCGCCGCCACGAGGAACGCCCCGAGCAGGTAGTACTTCACGTTCTGGTAGGGGTGGGTCATGTTGGCGCGGACGCGCCGACCACCCCCGGTGCCGCTCTTCGGGTTGGGGAAGAGCCAGGCGAAGAAGTGGTGGAGGGTGCCAAAGGGGCAGATCCAC
>CAIOSS010000900.1 GCA_903860995.1 uncultured delta proteobacterium
AGCCGCGGAGCCTACCACCGTGCGGTCGCGGGCCATCCTGCGCCGTTCTCGTGGCCATCCCGGCGCGGGTGCTAGGGTCGGTTGGCTCTCGTCCCCCCCCGGCGCTTGCCAGTACCCCACGGAATGTCCCCCCTGCGCGCACTCGTCCTCCTCGCGGTCCTCTCGTCGGCCTGCGCGCTGGGCGTCGCTCCCGACATCCATGACACGGGCCTCGTCGTCGACGAGTGGCGGGTCACCCGCGACGCCGGCGTCCCCGACGACCTCGGGTTTCCCGACGACCTCGGCGCGCCTGCCATGGACGCCCCCGCCGCGGACGACGGCCCCGCCGCCGACCTCGGCGACGCGCCCGACAACGGCCTCCTGCTCGACCTCACGCTCCCGGTCGACGTCCCCGTGGTCGTCGACCGCCCCCCGGTCGACCTCGGGTGCGGCGCCACGCCGGGGCGAACCTGCGCGCCGGGCGAGCGCCGCGCCTGCGGCAACTGCGGCACGCAGACCTGCACCGGCGACTGCGAGTGGTCGGCGTGCGCGGGCGGCGGGGTGTGCGCCGCGGGCGCCACGCGCACCCAGCCCTGCGGCAATTGCGGCACGCAGAGCCAGCGCTGCTCGGCGGCGTGCGGGTGGGAGTCCGTCGGCGGCTGCGCGGGCAGCGGCCCCTGCGCGCCGGGCGCGACGCAGGGCGGCGGGTGCGACCCGTGCTCGCAGCAGGTCTGCCAGAGCAACTGCAACTGGGGCGGCTGCGGGCTGCGCCCGGGCAGCGCGTGCGAGCACCGGGCGGGGCGGCACAGCCGGTCGTGCGGCGCGTGCCGGTGCGGGCTCCAGTTCTGCCTGGAGTCGTGCCAGTGGAGCACGAGCTGCGTGTCGTGCTGCACCACCTGCGGCGGGTGCCTGTAGACCGTCGGGTCAGCGCCGCGCGGAGACCTCCCGGGCGTACAGCTCGAAGGCCGCGACGAAGAGCGCGACGGCGAGGGGCCCGAGAATGATCCCCCAGCCGCCGAAGGCCTCGAGGCCGCCGAAGATGCCGAGGAAGAGCAGGAGGGGGTGGATCTTCCCGGCGCCCAGACGAGCGCGGCGAGGGCGCGGAACTGCGAGGACTTCACCGTGGCGTCGGGGTCTTCGTCGGGGGTGGTCATCCGCCGCTACCCGTTGGGGCCCCGGGGCGGATTCCGCCACCGGGACGCTGCGGGATTCGGCCCGCGCGCGACGGGTGGACGGCCGCCGCCTCGCGGTGCGACCTTGCGCCCATGACCAACCTGCTCGCCCACCTGCTCACCGCCGACGCCACGCCGGTGGCGTGCGCGACCGTCGACGCGTGGTGGCCCCGGCTGGTGGCCGCGGCGGCATGCTTCGAGACCACCATCGACCGCGCCGTCGGCGGAGGCTTCGCGGCCGACCGGCTCGGGTGGGCCTTCGCGGCGGGATACCACCAGGCGCTCCAGGCCCTCGTGCCGTCGCTGCCGCCGGGGCTCCCCGCGGCGCTCGCGGCCACCGAGGCGGGCGGCGGCCACCCCCGCGCGATGGCCACGACGCTCACCCCCACGGGCGACGGGCGGTGGTCCCTCGACGGCACCAAGCGCTTCGTCACGCTGGGCCGCCACGCCCGCACGCTGCTGGTGGTGGCCTCGGTCGGGGGCGACGCCGGGGGCCGCAACGCGCTGCGCCTCGCGCGGGTGCGTGCCGACGCCCCGGGGATCAGCCTGGCGGCGCTGCCCGAGACGCCCTTCGCGCCGGAGATCGAGCACGCCCAGGCGGTCTTCGCGGGGGTGCGCGTGGCGGCCGACGACCTGCTGCCCGGCGACGGCTACGAGCGCTACCTCAAGCCCTTCCGCACCGTCGAAGACCTCCACGTGCTGGGCGCCTCGCTCGGTCACCTGCTCGCCGCCGCGCGGCGCTACGCGTGGCCCGAGGCCCTGCGCGAAGACCTGCTCGCCGCCGTGGTCACGGTGCGGTCGCTGGGCGCGATGGCGCCCTCGGGCGCGGCGGTGCACGTCGCGCTGGCGGGGGTGTTCCGCGCGGTGGGGCGGGCGACGGCGACGGCGGACGAGTTCTACGCCGCCGCGGCGGACGACGAGGCCGCGCGCTGGGTGCGCGACCGGGGGCTTCTGGGCGTGGCCGAGCGGGTGCGGGAGATGCGGCGCGTGGCGGCGTGGCGGACGCTCGCCGGGTCGGACGTGTGATCAGCGGCAGGTGGTGAGCGAGCCGCCGTTGAGGTTCACCGACACGCCGCTGATGGAGCGCGCCGAGCAGCAGTCGTCGATGTGCGTGAGCACGATGCGGTTGCGCCCCGGGATGATGTAGCGCGCGAGGTCGGTGGTCGCGCCGTCGGAGCCGAGGAGCACGTACGAGCCGGGGTCGACGATGCCCGCGGGGTAGCGGGCGTTGTGGATGGTGATGCGCACGCCGTCGTCGACGGAGCCGATGCGCACGATGAGCGACGACACCGTGAAGCCCGCGGGGATGTCGAAGAAGGTCTGGAAGAACGTGAACTCCCCGCCGTCGAGGCAGGTGCACGACCGGCCGCACAGGGCCGACGAGTCGGCGAAGGCGATGTCGGTGCGCGCGACCGCCGTCCACGCGGCGTCGCCCTCCGGCGGGATCGACGCCAGCGCGTACTCGCCGGGGTCGCCGTGCACGGAGAAGGTGCGGCCGAAGCACACCGGCCCGGAGGCGCGGTTGATCTGCCAGGGGCTCCCGGAGGCCGTGAGGCAGGGCAGGCAGTTGGTGTTCACCTCGCCCACGCAGGCGCCCCAATTGGAGGTCCCCCCGGAGGCGACGCAGGTCTGGGTGCCGCCGCGGCAGACGCCCACCCCCTCGGTGCCCGGCGCGCCCGTGTAGCAGGGCCGGGTGGTGGTCGCGACGCACGCGCAGCGGGTGCCGCCGCCCGAGCACGAGCGGTCGATGCCGTCGCAGAGGTCGG
>CAIOSS010000901.1 GCA_903860995.1 uncultured delta proteobacterium
CCTTCGACGAGGTCGAAGGTCTTGCCGGGGGCGAGGCGCGAGAGGTCGGCGGCGGTGGCGAGCTCGATGTTGGCGCTGAGCCGATCGGCCCAGCGGCCTGCCTCGGCGAGCACCTCGGGCGCGGCGCCGGGCGCGGCCTTGAGGTGGATGTACCCGCGGAAGCCCTCGTCGACGCGGAGGCGCCGCGCGACGGCGACGAGCTGATCCATGGTGTGGTCGGCGCTCTTCACGATGCCCGACGAGAGGAAGAGCCCTTCGATGTAGTTGCGCCGGTAGAACTCGACGGTGAGCCAGACGACCTCGTCGGGGGTGAACGCGGCGCGCTCGGTCTGCGACGACGCGCGGTTGACGCAGTACTGGCAGTCGTAGACGCAGTGGTTGGTGAGCAGGAGCTTGAGCAGCGACACGCACCGGCCGTCGGGCGTGTAGCTGTGGCAGATGCCCACGCGGGTGGTGCTGCCGAGGGAGTCCGGCGCGCCGGGTCGGCGCGATCCGCTGGAGGCGCACGAGGCGTCGTAGCGGGCCGCGTCGGCGAGAATCTCCAGCCGGCGCTTGAACGACTTGTCGGCCATCGAGGGTGGGATGCACGGCGCCCCACGCCGGGAGCGGTCGCGGCCGATCAGCCCCGCTCGGCGTCGTCCGGCGGCTCGTAGTCGCCGACCGCCCGCGCGAGGTGCGCGGCGTCGTCGCGGCCGCAGCTTCGGCGCGATGGCAGTCGGCGCAGCGGGTCCACCACGCGGCCAATGGGAGAACCAACGGGGCACCGTCGTCGGCACGGGTTCGCTCGGGTTTACCGAGAACCCATGATCCGCAGGACGCCGTACCGCGCGCGCTGCCAGGAACTCCCTGGACGCCGCCTTGGCTGCCGTCATCATCGGGCGCAGAAGCTTACATGCAGCCCACGGGGCGCTTGATTGCGTGGGAGCAATCCTGCGATCGTCCGCGCCCGCCTCCCGCGCCCCGACGGAGACTGCCGATGCCCAACGACGCGACCGAGCTCAATTTCATTAGGGCGAACCTGGCCGTGGCCGGTCAACGGGTCACCGACGCGGTGTTCTTGCGCATCAACTTCGTCGAAGGGCTCTCGGAGCTGTGCGAGGCCGACCTGCTGCTGACCCTACCGGTCGGACAGGTCGCGCAACTCCGCCCCGAAGCGAAGGCGAGCTTCACGCTCGAACGGGGCGAAGGGAGCGACAATCCTCGCCATTTTGCCGGCATCATCCAGAACGTCGAGAAGCTCGATCAGGGCGACGGGATGGATATGGAGCGACCGCTGCTGCGCGTTCGCATCGTCCCGCAGGTGTGGATCACCACGCTCGGCAAGCAGACCCAGTTGTTCCGGGACAAAACCCTCCAGGAGATCATCACAACAATCCTGAGTTCACGCCTTTTGGACGCCGACGGCGTGCAGAGCGTCTCCGATCATTTGCCGCCGCTGGTGGTGCAGTATCAGGAGAGCGATTTCGCCCTGATGTCCCGGCTGTTGGAAGAAGTCGGGGCCTCCCACGTCGTCGATCACACGGCGGCCGGGGACCAGTGGCGGGTGTTCGTCGCGGACCCCGCCGCGAAGAGGCCCAGGAAACTCTCGTGGACCAGCCTCGCCCAGGGGCAATCGACCTCTGAGGGAGTGCACCGCGCGGGGCGCATCGATGCGCTCGGCGTAGGGACCTTCGCGGTGTCAGACCTCGATCGTCGAACCGAAGCTGTCGAATGGGCTAACAAGTTCGATTTGCCCAACGGCTCGACGGCACGGATGGACGTGCGTGGGCCCCGGGGCTTCAACCAGAGTGCAAGACGGTTGGCTGAGATCATCAGCCAGGAGCACGGCCCGGAGCGGAAGCGCTTCTGGCTGGAGACCGACGACCTGCACGTGCTCGCCGGGGAGCGCATCGAGGCCGAGCTGTCGCGCGCCGACGCCGAGCACGGCATCACCACCGAGCTGATGGTCGTGCGCGTCGAGCATGAGTTCGATCCGCAGCGCGAAGACGTGGTGTACCGCAACCGCGTGGAGGCGGTGACCTGCGATGGCATTTACCGGCCCGCGCGGATCACGCCGCGGCCAAACATCGTCGCGCCGCAGACCGGCAAGGTCACCGCGTTCGGTCAAGAGTCGCCGATGCTGGAGGTTTTGGTGACCATGGACTGGGGTGCCGAACCGCCCGTCGAGTTGCCGGTGCGAATGACCCAGCCGCTGGCCGGCAGCGACCACGGCGTGGTGCTCGTGCCAAACCTCGACAGCGAGGTGCTGGTGCACTTCATCGATGGTGTTCCTGAGCGCCCCGTGCTGCTCGGGGCCCTCTATAACCTGTCCGCGTCGGCGGTGCCCCTCGCGGGTGGGAGTGGCCGCGAGCCGACGTTCTTGTCACGCCTCACGATGCTCGGAAAGCGCGGCCCGACGAACGTCCTGGATGTCGATGACTCGGCGAACGGCTCCGAGGTGATCAAGATGAAGGCGATCAACGACGTCACGGTGGAGATTCTCGGCAACGAGAAGCGCGATGTCGGCGGGACGCTCACGGATACGATCACCGGCGACGCGACCGTGGAGCTCGGCGCGAAGCGCACCACCCACGTGACCGACGACGACACTTACTCCGGCGACACCAACGTCTCGGTGACCGTGCAGAATAGCGGTCGCGTGCTGTTCAACAACTCACTGCAGATGACCGCGGACACGAAGCTCTCGCTCATCAGCGGCAACACCCGCGCGGACTTCTCTCCCTCGGCGGCGAAGATCACCGTCGGCGGCACCGTGATCGAACTGACCGCGGCGGGGATCAAGATGACCGTCGGCGGCACGACGGTGGAACTCCTCTCCGGCCTGGTGAAGATCGAGGGAACGATGGTGAACATCAAGGGAACGATGGTGAACATCAACGACGGCGCGCTCACCGTGATGTGAGCCGGCGGGCCGCTCAGCGGTGCGTCAGGATCACCCCGAGCGCGGCGACGATGATCACCGCGAGCCGATAGGAGGACGAACGGGGCACCGTCGTCGGCACGGGTTCGCCCGGGTTTACAGAGAACCCATGATCCGCAGGACACCGTCTCGCGAGCGCTGCCAGAAGCGTCCCTGGACGCCGCCTTGGCCACGGTGATCTTCGCCGTGTGCTCGATGATCTCCGTGCG
>CAIOSS010000902.1 GCA_903860995.1 uncultured delta proteobacterium
CCGCACGAGCCCGTCGGCCAGCAGGGGGCAGCCCAGCGCGCGGGCCACGGGGCGCGCGAGCTCCATCGACTGGTTGTACCCCCGCTCGCGCAGGCGCCGGGGGTGCAGCGGCACCGGGACGACGCAGCGCACCGGCCGCGCGAGCTCCGCCGCGAGCGGGAGCAGCAGGTCACCGAGCCGGGCCGCGCGGGTCGGGTCGCCGTCGTACTTGGCCCGGTACACCGCCCGCGCGAGGGCGCCACCGTGCTCGTGCGCCACGAGGACGCCGGGCAGGGGGTCGGGCGCGTCGAGGAGCGACACGGCGCAGGGGTCGCACAGCGCGGCGCGCGCGACGGGTTCGCCGCAGGCCACGCAGCCGCGGGGAGCGAGCAGGTCGGCGAGGGCCCGGAGGGGGGCGGAGAGCCACCGGGGCGTCGGGTTTCGCATGGCCGCTTGTCGGGCGGTCACGGAGCCGACGTTGCGGCCGCGGTCGTGGTACACCCGACTCCCGCTATGGCTACGCCGCGCCCCGTCGAGGGGTACAAGCTCATCTCCGAGAACCGTCGCGCCTCGATGCGCTACGAGGTCGACGAGCGCATCGAGGTCGGCATCGTGCTCACGGGCGGCGAGGTGAAGAGCCTCCGCGCCGGCAAGATGGAGCTCGGCGACACCTACGCGATGGTGCTCAACGGGCAGCTCACGCTCATCAACGCGTACATCGCGCCGTACAAGTTCGCCACCGGGGCGAAGCCCGAAGAGAAGCGCGCCCGGCGGCTGCTCGCGCACCGCACGGAGATCGACCGCATCGACGGAAAGATCTCCCAGAAGGGCTTCACGCTCATCGCTCTCAAGGCCTACTTCAAGGGCGCCAAGGTGAAGGTCGAGCTCGGCCTCGCGCACGCCAAGGACGGCGCCGACCGGCGGCAGGAGATCAAGCGCCGCGAGGGCGACCGCGAGGCCCGCGCGGCCATCAAGCGGAGGATGCATTGATGGCGCAGGTGCGGTGGGTGGGCGAAGGCGAGGCGACGGTGATGACGGTCGACGCGATCCACGTGACGGTGCGCTCGACGCGGCCGTTTCCGCCCGGCGCCCCCGCCCAGGGCACCCTCGACGGGGCCCACGCCTTCACCTTGAAGGTGGCAGGGTCGCGCAAGGAGTCCGACGCGTTCGTGGTGCGCGGCCGCCTGGTGAGCGCCACCGTCGCCGTGCGCGAGGCCTTCGCCCGCGCCGTCGCGACCGGCGTGACCCCTTCGTGACCGTCGCCCTCGTCGACGCGCACTGCCACCTCGACCTCCCCGCGTTCGCCTCGGACCGCGCCGCCGTCTGGGAGCGCGCCCGCGCCCGGCACGTCACCCGCGCGCTCGTCCCCGCGGTGCGCCCCGACACCTGGCGCGCCACCCTCGACTGCGCCCTCCCGGGCGAGCGCGTCGTCGCCCTCGGCATCCACCCCCACGCCCTGCTCACCCTCCCCCGGGCCGCCCTCGACCGCGGCCTGAAGGAGCTCGCGGCCACCGTGCAGGCCCACCGCGACCGGGTGGTGGCCATCGGCGAGTGCGGCCTCGACGCGTCCCTCGACCCCGCCGCGGTCGACCCGATGTTACAGCGCCAGGTATTCCTGGCCCAGGTCGCGGTGGCCGCCGCGCTCGACCTCCCGCTGGTGCTCCACGTGGTGCGCTCGCACGCCCTCGCGCTCACGCTGCTGCGCTCGGTGCCGCTGCCGTCGCGGCGCGGCATGGTGCACAGCTACTCCGGCGGCCCCGACCTCGTGCGGCCGTGGACCGAGCTGGGCTTCCACCTCTCCTTCGGCGGCGCCGTCACCCGGCCCCGCGCGCGCAGCCCCATCGACAGCGCCAAGGCCGTGCCCGACCACCGGATGCTCGTCGAGACCGACGCGCCCGACCAGCTCCCCACCGGCGTCGACCGCTCCGACCGGCGCTGCGAGCCCTGCGACCTCCCGGTCATCGTGCAGGCGCTCGCCACGCTCCGCGGTCAGACCGTCGAGCACGTCTCGCAGGTGACCACCGACAACGCGTGCGCCCTCTTCGGCTTCCGCTGAGCGCTACCGCCCGGACATCCCGACGGCCCAGCCCATGGTGTAGCGCGCGTTGACGTCGCAGCAGGGCACGAAGCCGCCGGCCCATCGGTATGCGTCGATGCCGAAGGGCCCGAAGTAGCCCACCGAGCGCAGCGCCGTCACCACCGCCCGCCGCGCGACCTCCATCTCCCGCGACTCGGCCTCCGTGAGCGTCCCGGGCGGCGCGGTCTCCGTCGCCTCCCACGCCCCGAAGGCGTCGCCGCGCTGCACCGTGAGCGCCCCCCAGCGCAGCCCCGCGTCGCGGCCGAGCTCGCCGTGAAGTCCCAGGTCGAGCGAGCGCGGCACCTCGGGCTCCACCTGCAGGCCCTCCCCCGTGGCCAGCGCGGCGTCGACCCAGCGCGCCACGTGCGGATCGTCCGCGCCCACGCGCCACCGGCAGCGCCCGCGCCCGTTGTAGGAGTACGCCCGCTTCAACAGCCATGAGCCGGTGACCGACCCCCGCGCGACGGTCTCTTCGTACTCCCTTCGCGTGTGGACATAGCGGGCGCCCGGCAATGCCTCCAGGCGACCGTCCATCAAGCGACGATGGTTGGCCGCGCGCAGCACCTCCGCCGACGGCGCATCGGGCAGCCGCGCCCCCGCCCGCGCGAGCGCCCGCAGCGCCCGGGGGGTGGGGCACCACGCCGCGCCGGGCATTCCCCGCCACGCAGGGTCGGGCGGCGCGAACTCGTCGAGCCGGGCGTCGCCGGGCCGCAGCAGGGTCGTGCGCCGCGCGAGCGCCTCGAAGCGCGCGCGGAGGCCCGCCGAGGGGGTCATCGCGCCGGGGTGGGCGAGCTCGTCCTCGGCGTCGAAGTTGAGCACCCACAGCCGGGGCTCGGCGGTCACGCCCGCGGGGCCTTCGGGTCGAAGCGAACGGCGGCGAGCTGTTCGATGAACAACGGGTGCATGCCCGCGCGGGTGCGGCGGTCGACGTCCAGGGGCAGGCCCCGGAGTAGCACCGGCGAGAGCGGCGGCGGCAGGTGGGCGCACCACGTCGCGAAATCCGTCGCCCCCGCGAAGCGCTTGAACCAGTGCAGCGCGAAGCGCACGTGGGGGAGTTCCTCCTCGCCGACGAGGGACTGCAGCTCGGCCCCGCGCGCGTCGCCCGCCTCGCGCAGCCACTGCGCATACCGCCGGCTGTGATCGAGGTTGGCGGCCTCCAGCCCGAGGCCCATCACGGCGCAGAACTCCGCCGGGCTCTTCGCCGCAGGCACCCGCTGCCAGAACCAGTCGCGCACCCCGAATTCCCCCAGCGTACAGCCCAGCGACTCCAGGGCCTCGCGGTACATCACCATGTGCCGCACTTCATCCAACAGGATGTTGGCCAGTCCCCGGCGGAAGGCCGCGGGCGTATCGGGATACGCCACGATGGCCCAGGCCATCAGCTCGGCCGCCTGAAGCTCGTGGTGCATGAAGGTGTGGAACAACCACCCCCGCTTCTTCGGGTCGCGCAGCGCGCCCGCCTTCGGGCTCTTCTCCGCGCGCTCGATGCGCGTGAACTCCCGCGGACGCCCCGGGCGCGTCCCCGGAGAGGCCACCGCGACCGGGTCGTTGTCGGCAATGGCAGGCGGGGGCGGCGGCGAGAACTTCAACGACAGGTCATCGGACAGGAGATAGGACAGCGCCCACTCGTGCAGGGCGTTGGTGGTCACGGAGGCGCTCCGATGCAGCGCCCGCCGATGCAGCTCTCGCCGTTGGCGCACACCATCCCGGTGCCGCACTCCTGCCGTTGCAGCGACGGCACCCACTGCGCGATGTGGTTGCCCTGGTCGATGTTCTGGAAGGGGAGCCAGAAGCCCGGGGTGCTCGGGTCGCCGCCGCGGGTCGTCGGGCGGAAGGCCGCCATCCAGAGCTGCGTGGTGCGGTCGCCGGGCGAGCGGCCCTGCTGCTGGATGCGCAGGCCGTAGTCGCGCCGGCTGGAGAACGTGAGCCACAGCAGGGGCTCGTCGACCTCGCCGCCGGTGCGCTCGACGAAGGGCGTCCACTTGGGCCACGAGTTGCCGTTGGCGTCGCCGCCGTCGGCGCGCGTGAGGCGCGTGGGCTCGCCCCCCGAGGCGGGCGTCACCCAGAGCTGCGCCCCGAGGTTGCTCGAAGACTCCCCGCTCGCGCGATTGAACAACACCCAGCGGTTGTCGGGAGAGAACGACGGATAGTACTGGTTGATGCCCTCGCTGCGCAGCAGCGTGGTGGCCGCCCCGAAGGCCGTGCCCGACCAGGGCATGAGCATCAGGTCGGCGGCGCCGGAGTGCCCGGTGGGGGCAAGCGGCGGCACCACCTGCGGGCGCGAGAACACGGCCTGCGTGCCGTCGGGCGACCAGTCGGGCATCGAGCCGATGGTGCCGGCCGCGAGCCCGGGGATGCCCTGCCCGTTGGCGCCGTTGAGGAGCGCGAGGCGCACGCCGTCGGAGGCGAGGTAGCGGGCGTTGTCGGGAGAGAAGCTGCCGAAGCTGGCGTTGAAGGGGGTGCCCTGGGCGGTGCGCGTCGCGACGTCGAGGATGGGGGTCGCCACGAGGCCGGGGATGGGGCCGCGCCCGGCCCAGATGCGCGTGCCGTCGCGCGAGAGCGCGTGGCAGCCGTAGCAGCCGACGAGGTCGCCGCGGAGGAAGATCTCGGCGCGCGACCCGGGGGTGCCCATGTCGTAGCGCACGATGCTGCCCGACGAGGCCCACCAGTACACGGCGCCGCGGAGGGAGTCGCGCGTCACGCCGAGGGTGATGGGCGCCGAGCGGCCCACGGCGTTGGACTCGGTCGAGCCGTCGGGCGAGCGGGTGCCGCGCACGGTGACCACGACGTTGCCGCGGCCGCGGGCGGCGTCGGCCACCTGGGCGAGGTCGGTCTCGTTGAGGGTGAGCGTGCAGCCGCCGCCGAGGGGCGCGCATCGGGTGTAGAAGCGCGCGACGGTGACCGACCCGGCGAAGGACACCTCGAAGAGGTCGTTGCCCGCCCCAGGGCGGAAATGGATCTCGAAGGAGGGCAGGTTGGGCGGAATGACCGTCTCGTTCTCGGGATAGACCACCGAGGGGGCGGCCGCCGGGTCGTCGGCGCCTTCGAAGCGCGCGGGCGAGTCGGTGGGCGCCCCCGGGCGCACGAAGTCTCGCGTCGTCGTGACGGGCGGCCGGTCGACCGCGACGCCCGCGTCGACCGGCGCCGCCACGCCCGTGTCGACGGGCCCTCCGCGGTCGGCGGACGCCACGTCTCGCCGGCCCGCGTCGGCGACGAACACCCGCGGCTCGTCCGCGCACCCGAGCGCCCACACCGCCGCGATCACCACCGTCCTGGCCCGCATGACGCTCATGTCTTCTCGAAGCTCCGATACGGTCAATCCGCCCGGCACTCTTGCCATGGTCGACGACGCGCTGGCAATGTCCGCGCCCATGCGCGGCCACGGCCTCTCGGTGCTCACCCTCTCCGTGGCGCTCGTCGGGTGTGGCGATGACCCCGCGGTCACTCCGACCGTCGACGCGGACGGCGCCGCGGTGGACGCCGTCGCCTCGGGGATGGACGCCCCCGCGGCGGTCGACGTGCCGACGGCCGCCGACGTGGTCGACCCCTGCGACCCGCGGCGACGGCTGCGCGACGGCGGCCTGATCGACCCCGACCCGCGCTGCCCGCTGCCCAACCTCATCCCGGTCATCGACCGGGTGCAGATCCAGACGCGCTCGTTTGCGCCGGGCTCGTGCGAGGTGATGGAGGGCTGCACCATGCCGGGCCGCCGGCGCCTTCTGCGCTTCGACCTCATCACCCCCAACATCGGCGCGGGGGACCTCTACCTCGGGCCGCCGGTGATCAACAACCGTCCCGACGGGCGCTTCGAGTACGGCGCCTGTCACTTGCACTATCACTTCCGCGGTTATGCCGACTATCGGCTGATGGCCATGTCGAGCGACGCGGAGGTAGCGCGCGGGCACAAGCAGTCGTTCTGCCTGCTCGACAGCGCGCGGTACATGGACCTGGGCCGTGCGCTGCGCTCGGGCGAGGCGTACACCTGCGTCGACCAGGGCATCCACGCCGGGTGGTTCGACCTCTACGACCGCGCGCTCGACTGCCAGTACATCGACATCACCGACGTGCCGCCGGGGCGCTACCGGGTGCGCGCGCGCATCAACGAGCTGCGCGGCCTCACGGAGACCCGCTACGACGACAACGAGGTGTTCCGCGAGGTGGAGATCCCCGCGACGGACCCACCGGTGTCCAACGACCCGACGGACGCGTGCCCCGCGGACGCCGACGGCGCGGCGCGCGACTGCGGCTGGGTGGTCGACCGGGCGCTGTCGTGCACGCCGGGCACGCGGGTGACCGTGGGCTGCAACGCCGCGTGCGGGGCGGGCTCGTGCGCGGGCAACCCGGTGGTGCGCGTGTGCGCGGGCGACGGGCCGTGCACCCACGCCAGCGCGGTGGCAGAGAACGACGACGCCTGCGGCACGCAGTGCCCGTCGGTGAGCTTCATGTGCCCGCTGTTTCGCAACCGGTACACGGTGATGGCCGGCGGGTCGCGCGCGGGCGCGGCCTACGAGTGCCGGCTGGAGGCCACCGAGGCGCGGCCGTAGGGGCTCGTCAGAGCATCTTGCGCGCGAGGTAGAAGAACCACGAGCGCAGCTTCTCGATGAGCGGCCGCTTCTTCCAGGTGGCGAGGTCGATCTCGCGGGTGGACTCCGCGAGGTCCTTGCGCATGGAGGCCTCGACGCTGTCGACGAAGGACGGGTCGGTGCTCGCGAGGTTGGCCTCGAGGTTGTACCGGAACGACCGGTAGTCGAGGTTGTAGCTGCCGGTGGTGGCCCAGTGGTCGACGAGCAGGGTCTTGGAGTGGAGGATGCCCGTGGTCCACTCGTGCACGTGGATGCCTGCGGTCATGAGCTCGGTGTACAGCCACTCGGTGGCGTACTTCACGGCGGGCACGTCGCTGACGCCCGGGACGATGACCCGCACCTCGACGCCCCGCCGCGCGGCGTACTTCAGCGCGCGCTTCACCCGCGCGTCGGGGACGAAGTACGAGTTGGCGATGAGCACCCGGCGCTCGGCGCTGCGGATGCGCGAGAGGTAGGCCCGGCGGATGGCCCAGCGCGCGCCCCAGGCGTCGTGGCCCAGCACGGCCACCACGGGGTGCCGGCGGCTCATGTCGGAGACGCCGAGCTCCTCGCGCGCCGCCGCCGCGCGCTCGCGCGAGGTGAACACCCGGAGGTGCTTCGGGCACTCGCCGCCCTGCTTCGCCCAGGTCTCGAAGAAGAGCGCCCGCACCCTCCCCGCGGTGGGGCCGACCACCATGGCCACGTCGTCGCGCCACCCGCCGCCGCCCTCGGCGAGGCACAGCCACTGGAGCCCGAGGTTGAGCCCGCCGACGAAGGCCACGCGCTCGTCGACGACGAGCATCTTGCGGTGGTCGCGCTGGGACACCCAGCCCGCGCGGAAGCGCTGGCGCCACGGGGCGATGGGGTTGAACTCCAGCACCCGCGCGCCCGCGGCGAGGAGGTCGGTGTAGAGCGCGGGGTCGACGCCCAGCGAGCCGATGGCGTCGTAGAGGACGTACACCGCGGCGCCCGTGCGCGCGCTGCCCGTGAGGGCCTCGACGAAGGCCTTGCCGACCACGCTGTCGTCGAGCCAGTACATCTCCAGCACCACCTCGTGGCGCGCCGCGCGGATGGCCTTGAGCATCGCGGGGATGGCCTCGGCGCCGTCGCGGAGCAGGGTGATGCGCTCCCCGGGGGCGTCGAGGTCGACCGGGGACTCGTCGGTGGTGCAGGACATCAGCGGTGGTGGGAATAGAGCCGCAGGGCGTAGGCGCCAGCGGGGGTCGCGCGGAAGCGGTCGACCTCGGCGCGCATCGGGGCGGGGAGCTGGTCGCGCGGGCACAGCCAGCGGGTGATGCGGTCGGGGAAGAGGGCGGGCGCCGCGAGGGCCGCGAAGGTCACGTCGGCCGCCGAGAGCCGGTCGCCCACGAGGAACTCCCTCCCCCCCGACACCGCCGCGCCGACCTCGTCGAAGAGCTCGTGGAGGCGGGCCAGCGAGCGGGCGCAGCTCTCGGGGTTGGTGTTGAGCCCGCGGCGGAGGAGCGCGCGCGCCACGGGGTACGCCGCGCGCACCGCGAGGGCCTCGGCGGCGGGGACGTTCTGCTGCATCAAGCGCCGGGTGTTCTCGAGGTCCGGGAGCAGGTGGCCGTAGGCCCAGCGGCGGGCGGCGGGGCCGAGGCTGGCGTCGAAGCGCTCCTCCCAGCGCACCACCTCGGCACGCGCCTCGGGCTCATCGGGGAAGAGCCGCCGCGGCGCCGGGAGGCGGGCGTCGACCCAGTGCAGGATGTCGGTGGAGTCGCAGAGCGTGCGCTCGGGGGTCTTGAGCACCGGGACGGTCTTCCCGCCGCCCGCGAGGCGCGCCGGGAGGTAGTGCAGCAGCGGCAGGTGGGCGCGCTCTTCGTAGGGGATCCCCGCGCGGTCGAGGGCCCAGCGGGCCTTGTCGCAGTAGTGCGAGAAGGGGATGGTCACGAGGACGAGGTCAGTCACGATCGAGCTCCCAGATGTCGCCCCAGAGCGAGGCGCCGCCGTCGATGTAGAAGGTCGAGCCGGTGACGTAGTCGGCCGCGTCGCTGGCGAGGAAGGTCACCAGGTGGGAGACCTCCGCGGGGCTGCCGAGGCGGCCGGCGGGGGTCTGCTGCTCGGCCTTCACGACGAGCTCGGGGGGGTAGCGGTCGGTGCCCGTCGAGCGGATGGTGCCCGGCGCGACGGCGTTGACCTGGATGCCGTAGGGGGCCCACTCGACGGCGAGGCTCTTCGTGAGGTTGTCGACGCCCGCGCGGGCCGCGCCGGTGTGGGCCATGCCCGGGAAGCCGCGCGCGACGTTGGCGATGACGTTGATGATCCGCCCGCGGCGCTGCGGGATCATGGCGAGGTTGGCCACGGCGCTGGTGACGTTGAAGGTGCCGAGGAGGTTGTTGCGCACGACGGCCTCGAAGCCCTTCGGGGAGATGAGCTTCGCGGGCGACGGAAACTGCCCCCCGGCGTTGTTGACGAGGACGTCGACGCGCCCGAAGCGCTCGACGACGGCGCGCACGAAGGCCTCGATGGCCTCCGGCTGGCGGATGTCGACGGAGCCCGCCATGGCGGGGTGGCCCTTCGCGGTGAGGGCCTCGGCGGCGAGGGTGACGGGCTCGACGCGGCGGCCGCAGAGGGCGACCGAGGCGCCGAGGGAGGCGAGCTCATCGGCGATGGCGAGGCCGATGCCGGTGCCGCCGCCGGTGATGATCGCGACGCGGCCGGCGAAGAGCCCGGGGCGGAAGGGAGAGGCGTCGGAGGACATGGCGGCGGGCATTGAACCCTATTCCCGCGCAGGGCGCACCTGGAGTAGCGTCCCGCCGCGATGGAGATGGACGAGCCCGACGAGCCCGAGGCCGACCCGCTTCCTCCGGGCACCGTGGTGGGCGGTCGCTTCACGGTGGAGGGGCTCGCCACGCGCCTCGGGCTGCTCTCGGTGCACCACGCGCGCGACCAGAAGACCCAGCGGCTCGTGGCGCTCTGGCTCATCCCCGCGGGCGCCCTGCCCGACGCGCACGTCGAGGCCACGCGCAAGTCGGTGCGGGCCGCGGCGTCGGTGCAGCACGCCGGGCTCATCGCCCCCTTCGGCACCTCGGTGCTGCCTGACGGCACGCTCTGCGTCGCCACCGAGCCGCTGGGCGACTCGGCGCTCGCGGACATCATCGACGCCCGCACCCGCGAGGGGCGGCCGCACTCGCCCATCGAGGCGTACGAGTTCGTCGCCAACGTGACCACGGCGCTCGACGCGGCGCACGGATGGGTCGCGCACGGGGCCATCGCGCCGGAGATCATCCGCTTCGACGGGGGCAAGGTGCGCCTCGCGGGCCTCGGGCTGCTCACGCCGCTGGTGCTCCTCGACGCGGTGTCCACCCGCTACGTCGCCCCGGAGGTGCGCAACGGCCAGACGCCGACGCCCGCGTCGGACGTGTACTCAGTGGGCGTGGTGCTCTACGAGCTGCTCACCAACAAGCCCTTCGACCGGCGGGTGCGGCTCTCCGAGGCCGCGCCGGGGCTGCCGATCACCATCGAGGTGATCCTCGAGAACTGCGTCTCGCCCGACCCCGACGACCGCTTCGAGAGCATGGCCGAGGTGCAGAACGCCCTCGGCGCGGTGGTGTCTCCCGACAAGCCCGCGGTGGTGCCGAAGCGCGCGGCGCCCGGGGAGATCCCGGTGGTCTTCGAGTTCCCCGACGCGGGGGACATCCCGGTGGTCTTCGAGTACCCCGACCCGGCGCGCGCCTCGGACGCCGACCTCGGGTCGCTCTTGCAGGTGGCGACGACGGGCGACGCCGACCGGTGGATGTTCTCTCACGGGGGCCTCGACCACGGGCCGGTGTCGGCGCGCGAGCTCATCGCGGCGATCATCCGGCACGAGGCGATGGCCGACGACCCGGTCACCAACATGGAGACCGGCGAGCGGCGCAAGCTGCGGGCGTGGCCGCAGTACCTGGAGTTCGTCGAGACGGCGACGGACAAGCGCAACATCGACGCGCACCAGGCCGCGACGTCGCACGCGCTGGTCGAGGCCGGGCACGCCAGGCGCGGCAAGGCGATCATCACGGGCGCCATCGGCGTGGCGCTGCTGATGGTGGGCGGGGTGTTCTGGTTCACGGTGGGCCCCGGCGGGAAGCACAAGCGCACGGCGGCGGAGATCGACAGCCTCATCGCGCGCGGCGAGCTGCGGGTGCAGACGACCAGCATCGTGCTGCTCCCGCCGCCTCCCCCGTCGGCGCGGCGGTCGGGCGGCGGCGGCGGCGGCCACGGCGGCGGATCGATGACCTACGAGTCGGCGATGGCGCAGCCCATCGATTTCAACTTCGCGGGCGGCGGCGGCCCGGCGGGCGGCACCCTCTCCGACGCGGAGATCGTGCGCCCGCTCAACGGCGCGCTGTCGCGCTTCGCGGGCTGCCTCGGGGATGGCAGCGCGCGCAACGTGACGCTGCGCATCGCCATCGGGGGCAACGGGCGCGCGATGGGCGTGACGGTCAACAACGGCTCGGCGGGCGTGAAGGGCTGCGTGGCGGGCACGGTGCGGTCGCTGTCGTGGCGCTCCTTCGGCGGGCCGCGCATCGGGCTGAGCTGGGGCTTCGGGTTCTGAGCGGGGGCGCTCGCGTGCGATGGTGCGCCGCAGCGCTGGGGGTGCTGCTCGCGGGCTGCGAGGAGGTGCCGCTGTTGACGGGGGCCGCGGAGGGGGAGGCCAACCGCGCGGTGGCGGCCCTCGACCGGGCGGGTGTTGCGGCGCACAAATCGGGCGCCGCGGGGCAGTGGACGGTGAGCGTGGCGCGCGACGACGTGGCGCGGGCGGTGACCTCGCTGGGCGACGAGTCGCTGCCGCGGAGGGAGGCCCCCGGCGTGGCGGAGACCTACGCCAGCAGCGGGCTGCTGCGCGGCGTGGCGGAGGAGGCGCTGCGGGCCGAGCACGCGCGGGCGGGCGAGATCGCGCGGACCCTGGGCGCCCTCGACGGGGTGGTCGAGGCGCGGGTGCACGTCGCGGCGCCGGAGTCGGACGCGCTGTCGGGCGACGAGGGCGGGGCGCGGCCGCGGGCGTCGGTGTTGCTGCGCTGCAACAGCGGGGAGGTGGACACCGCGGCGGTGCAGCGCCTCGTGGCGGGCGCGGTGGCGGGGCTGCGGCCGGACGACGTGGCGGTGGTGGTGACGCGGGCGCGGCCGAGGGACGGGCGCGGGGGCGCGGTGCTGGCGACGGTGGGGCCCTTCGCGGTGGCGCGCTCGAGCGCGGCGGGGCTGCGGGCGACGCTGGCGGGGCTCATCGCGGCGGTGGCGGCGATGGCGGGGTGGCTGGTGTGGATGGAGTGGCGCAAGCGGCGGGTGGGGGAGCCGGAGCCCCGCGTTTGACGGCCCCCCGCGCGGAGCGGATCCTCCGTACACTTCCACCCAATGCTGTCCCACCGCGCGCGTCGCATCCTGCTGGCAGCCGTCGGCGATTTCATCGCCTCGGGTGAGCCCGTCGCCTCCAGGACCCTCGCGCGCCTCCACGACCTCGAGCTCTCGCCCGCGACCGTGCGCGCGGTCTTCGCCGAGCTCGAGGCGGGGGGTTACCTCACCAAGCCGCACGCCTCCGCGGGGCGGGTGCCCACCGACAAGGGCCTGCGGGTCTTCGCCGAGGCCATGATCGCCGTCGCCGAGGGCAAGAGCCTCGAAGGGGACATCGCCGCGAGCGCGGCCCTCTGGTCGGCGAGCGACCCGGGCTTCGACGCGGCGCTGCGCCACACCACCCGCGTGCTGGCGATGCTCAGCGGGTCGGCGGCGCTGCTCCGGCCGCCGCCAGGGGAGAGCTGGGTGCTGCGCGAGCTGCGCTTCATCGCGCTGCGCCCGCGCGAGGTGCTCGCGGTGGTGGTCGCCACCAACGGGGCGGTCGAAAACCGGGTGCTGGCCGTCGAGGAGACCCTCAGCGCCGCGGATCTGGAGCGCGCCAACAACATGATCCAGGCGCGGGTGCACGGGATGACCCTCGCGCAGGTGCGCTCGACCCTGGCGCAGGAGCTGGAGGCCGAGCGGGCGCGCGGCGACCGGCTGGAGCGCGCGGCGCTGTCGCTGGGCCAGCAGGCGCTGGCGTCGCTGTCGTCGCCGAGCGAGGTGATGGTCGAGGGCGCGGCGCAGCTCATCGCGCGGCCCGAGTTCGCCAGCGCCGAGACCACCCGGCAGCTGGTCATCGCGCTCGAAGACCAGGAGCTGCTGCTCGACCTGCTCGACCGCACCATGGCCGCGCGCGGGATGCAGGTGGTGTTCGGCGGGCTCGACAACACCATGGGCAGCGAGCTGTCGCTGGTGGCGACGAGCTTCGGCGCGGGGGCCGTCGGGGTCATCGGGTCGACGCGGATGGACTACGGCCAGGTGGCGCCGCTGGTGCGCCAGGCTGCCGCGCAGCTGGCCGACGTGCTCGGCGGGCGCACGCCGAAAAACTGACCGCCCGGCGGAGGCTTGCCCGCGGGGGAGCGGGGCATCTACGCTACGGGTGAATGGCCATTCAGTGGCCGAGGAGAGCGACGATGGCGACGCCGTACACCGAGTCTCACCAGATGTTTCGTAAGACGGTTCGGGACTTCTGCGAGCGCGAGCTGCGCCCGCACATGGACCAGTGGGAGGAGGACGAGCTCTTCCCGCGATGGGTGTTCGAGAAGGCGGGCGAGCTGGGGATCTTCGGCGCGCACTACCCCGAGGAGCACGGCGGCAGCGGCGGCGACTACTGGTACTCCATCGCCAAGGGCGAGGAGCTTCCGCGCTGCGGCGCGGCGGGCGTGCCGATGGCGCTCATGGTGCAGAGCGACATGGCGACGCCGGTGCTCTCCGACCTCGGGACCCCCGAGCAGATCGAGGAGTTCCTGAAGCCCGCGCTGCGCGGCGAGAAGATCGCGGCGCTGGGCGTGAGCGAGCCGGGCTGCGGCTCGGACGTGGCGGGCATGCGCACCTGGGCCCGGCGCGACGGCGACGACTACGTCATCAACGGCTCGAAGACCTTCATCACCAACGGCACGCGGGCGGACTTCATCACCCTGATGCTGAAGACGCAGCCCGAGGCGGGGCACGCGGGCATCTCGATCGTGACCTTCCCCACGGACGTGAAGGGCTTCCACGTCAGCAAGAAGCTGAAGAAGATCGGCAACTGGTCGAGCGACACCGCGGAGCTGTTCTTCGAGGACTGCCGCATCCCGCGGCGCTACCTGCTGGGCGAGGAGGGCGAAGGGTTCCGCTACCTGATGCAGAACTTCCAGAGCGAGCGGCTCATCGCGTCGGCCTCGGCCACGGCGGGCTCGAAGCTCATCCTGGAGGAGGGCATCGCCTACGGGCGCGACCGCAGCGCCTTTGGCAAGCCGATCATCAAGCGCGAGGTGTGGCAGCACAAGATCGTCGACCTCGCGACGAAGCTGGAGGCCTGCGAGGCGCTCACCTACCGCGCGGCCGACGCGTACAACACGGAGCGCTACGTCAACAAGGAGCAGGTGAGCTTCGAGACCACGAAGCTCATCTCGATGGCCAAGGCCTTCGTCGGCGACGTGACCAGCGAGGTGGCCGACTCGATGCTCCAGTTCCACGGGGGCTGGGGCTACATCGAGGAGTATCACATCGCCCGCGCGTGGCGTGACCAACGCCTCTTCCGCCTCGGCGGCGGCACCACCGAGACCCTGCGCTACTACATCGCCAAGCTCATGGGCCTGTAGGCCGCAGACTGAACGTCCCCTCAATGCACCCGCGGCGCGGGCGCCGAGCGGGACAGGATCTCCGCCTCGCGCTGCACCAGGAACCCGATGCGCTCGCGGGCGCGCTCCTCGCCGAAGATCTCCTCCGCCAGCGACGCGAACAGCCGGTGGTGCCGCGCCTCCGACGCGAAGAGCTCGCGGTACCACCCGCGCATCGCCTCGGTGGGCGCGTGCGCCGCCAGCAGCCCGAAGCGCTCGCAGGAGCGCGCCTCGATGACCGACGCCACCGCGAGCCGGTCGAGCAGGGGCTCGCAGCGCTTGTCGGCGAGCGCGCGCTGCAGCGAGCGGGCGTAGACGTCCTCCGGCGGCGGCGTGGCCGCGACGCCGCGCAGCGCGAGCGCCTCGAAGACCTGTGCGACGTGGCCGAGCTCCTCGGCGGCGAGGGCCGTGAGCTCGCGCGCGAGGCGCGGGTGCATCGGGTAGCGGGTCACCATGGCGGTGGCGTTGGAGGCCGCCTTGAGCTCGCAGTGCAGGTGGTCGAGGAGCACGGCGTCGAGGTCGGCGAGCGCGACCTCGACCCAGCGCGGGTCGGTGGTGGAGGCGAGTCCCAGCATAGGGGAGCGGTGATAGCAGCGAACACCGGGGCGCAGGTGCCCCCTCCGCGCCAGGGGGCAGCGTCTGCTACGGTGCGCGCCTCGTGAAGAAGCTCTGGTCGTCCATTCCCCCGCCCGTGCGCCGGGCGCTCGCCGCCCTCGTCGTCGTGCTCGGCGTCGTCGTCGTAGGCAACGAGCTCGGCGGTCAGGCCCCGCGCGACGTCACCCTCCACGCCGACCTCCACGCGGTCTCCCGCCGGGGCTTCGACGTGCGCGCCCTGCGCATCGAGCTCCTCGGTGCCGACGGCGCCACCCTCCGCCGCATCGAGCGCCGCGCCGAGCCCGGCGGCTCGCTCGCCGTCGTCAACGCCCCCACCACCCTGCCCACCGGGCGGTGGCGCGCGCGGGTCGAGCTCGTCGGCGACACCCAGGTGCTCACCCGCGAGGTCACCCTGGAGATCGAGGCCGGCCACGCCGTCGAGGTCCCGCTGCCGGAGCTGTAGGGAGGGGATTTCGCCCTACCCCCCGCGTCGGGCGGTTGCGTCCGGGGGCCATCGTCCCTTACACGGGCGCTTACCCATGCTGGTCACCTCGTCTCAGTCGGTGCGTTCGCTGGTCGTGCGGCTCAACAAGGGCGAAGACCTCGCCGAGTCCCTCGCCTCCCTCATCACCTCGCAGCGCATCACCGTCGCCACGGTCCAGGGCCACGGCGCCCTCGAGGCCGTCATCCTTGACTCCTACGACGCGCGCGCCCGCACCTACGGCGACGCCCGCACCTTCACCGGCCGCCTGGAGCTCGTCTCGCTCCACGGGCACCTCTCTACCCGCGAGGGCCACCCCGACCTCTACCTGCACGCCGCCGTCGCGCGCGACACCGGCAACGGCGTCGAGGTCATCGGCGGCCGGCTCATCGAGGCCCAGGTCATCGCCGTCGAGCTCACCCTGCTGCTCCACGACGACCTCTCGCTCGAGCGCTCGCCCGAGACCACCGGCATCCCGACCTGGCGCAACGGGTCGTCCTCCCCCAGCGCCGCGCCGCGCCCGTCGGTCCCCGCCAGCGTCGCCGCGCCCCTCGGGGAGAGCGTGCGCCCGCGGCGCATCACCACCGCCGAGCGCGCCGAGACGGCCGCCGCAGCGCCAGCGCCGACGGTGGTGGTGACCAAGCGCGCGCCCCCGGCGCCCGAGGTGGTCGCGAAGCCCGCAACGCTGGCCGAGGCCGCGCAGCAGCTCCACGCGATGCCCGCCAAGCAGGAGCGCTCCGTCGACGAGGACGAGAGCGTCACCCCGGACATCGCCGTCGGCGACGTGCTCGAGCACCCCACCTTCGGCGACGCCCAGGTGGTCGGCGTCAACGACGACCGCTGCGACATCAAGCTGGTGCGCAACGGCACCGTGCGAACCATCATGCTCGACTACTTCGAGGTGACCCCGCAGTCCGCGCGCGACGGCATCCGGGTGTGGAAGATGGTCTCCCGCAAGCCGCGCTGAGCGACCGCCGCCCTCACACGATCCGGAAGGCGTCCTTCAGCGTGCACCGGCGCTCGCGGGTGAAGGTGCGCGCCGTGGTGAGCCCCTCGCCCGTCGGCGACGCGATGGTCCACGAGGTCCACCCCTCGCCGCCGACGCCGATGCCGTTGTAGTTGGGGCCGTTCTTCACGAAGATCGACGTGTTGATCGCGCGGGCCATGCGCGACAGGTTCTCGATGTTGGTGCTCCACATCGTGGCCGTGTGCCCGTAGCCGTGCTCGACCCGCTTCGCCGTCGCGATGGCCTCGTCGACGTCCTTCACCCGCACGAGGCCCAGCACCGGCATCAACAGCTCGTGCTGCACGAAGGGGTGCTTCTCGTCGACCTCGGCCCACAAGAGCCTCAGGTCGTCCGACGCGCTCTTCCCGATGGCCCGCAGGATCACGTTGGCGTTGCGCCCCACGAACTCCCGGTTGACGTGCCCGTCCGAGGTCAGGATCACCCGCTCGAGCGCCCGCAGCTCGCCCGCGGTGAGCTCGTGCGTCGCGCAGTCTTTCAGGGCCTTCTTGAACTTGTCGGCCACGCTCGCGACGACGACGATCTCCTTCTCGCACGTGCAGATCACGTTGTTGTCGAAGCTCGCGCCGGCCACGATGCCGCGCGCCGCGGCCTCGAGGTGGGCCGTCTCGTCCACCACCGCGGGAGGATTCCCCGGGCCCGCGCTGATGGCCCGCTTGCCCGAGCGCATCGCCTCGGTGACCACGGCGCCGCCGCCGGTGACCACCACGATGCGCACGCCGGGGTGCCGCATGAGCGCCTGAGCGCTCGCCAC
>CAIOSS010000903.1 GCA_903860995.1 uncultured delta proteobacterium
CGCCGCGAGCGCGGCCCGGGCGCCGACGGAGGCCGTGGCCAGCGCTGTCGCGCAAGCTGCGGTCGAGACCGTGGTGACGCAGGCCGGAGCGCCTGCTGCGCAGGCCGCGAATGCTCCGGGCCCGAAGGTCTCCACCGGGGAGCCCGCGCTGCCCGGACCTCGGGCGGGAGCCAAGACGCCAGCCGCGAGCGCGCTGCCCACGGTGCCAGGCGCACTGCCCACGGTGTCCCAGCGCCAGAGCGACAACGGCCTGACGCCCGTCAAGGCCTCGGCGCCCGGCGCGCCGCTCGAGGGGGGCGACCCGCTGCGCGCCCGCCTCCAGGACGCACTGCGCTCGTCGATCAACCAGCGGGTGATGCAGGAGTCGGCCAGCGGCGAGGTGGTGCTCCCGGGGCTGGGGCGGGTCGCGGTGAGCGCCCGCACCGCCGACGCCGCCGTCGCGGTGGAGGTGCACGCCGCGCAGGCCGCGACGGCCCGGCTGCTCCACGCCAGCGCGGGGGAGATCGCCGCCGACGTGATCGCGGCGGACATCCCCCTGTCAACGCTGAGCTTCGGGGGCGCTGGGAGCTGGTCGCAGGCCGACCCCCACGCGCCGCCGTCCGAGCGCGACGGGGCCGTCCCCGGCGGCGCCAAGGACGAGGCGGCGACCGCGGCCCGGCCCAGGGCTGCGGCGGTGCCCGCGGGCCGGGTCCGAATCGTGCTCTGAGGAGACACCGCCATGCCCAACCCGATCAGCGCGCTCAACAGGACCAACGAAGCAGCCCGGGCGGCCGCGCCGGCCTCGCCCACCATGGACCGCGACGGCTTCCTGAAGCTGCTCGTCGCGCAGCTCTCGCACCAGGATCCGCTGCAGCCGACGGAGGGCACGGAGTTCGTCACGCAGCTGTCGCAGTTCGCGCTCGTCGAGCAGTCGATCACGCAGTCCAATCAGCTCAACGTGATCTCCACGCAGGTGCGCGGGCTCTCCAACAACGAGGCCGCGGGCCTCGTCGGGCAGACGGTCACCATTCGCGGCCACGGCGTCGCCTTCGACGGCGCCGCCGCCACGACGTCCAACGTCCAGCTCGGAGCCGCCGCAGGTCGCGTGACGGCCACGCTGCGCGACGCCAACGGCCGGGTGGTGCGCACGATGGACATCGGCGCCCGCCAGGCCGGCGCCCTCGCGGTGCGCTGGGACGGGCGCGACGACCAGGGCCAGACGGTCCCGCGCGGCACCTACAGCCTGACGGTCACGGCCATGACGGTCGACGACCGCGAGGTGGCGGTCACCCACGACGTGACGGGCACGGTCACCCGCGTCTCCTTCGATCAGGGCTACCCCGAGCTCACCCTCGACTCCGGCGCCTCGGCCCCGATCTCCGACCTCGTCAACATCAGCCGCGCCGCGCCGCGCACCCCCTGAGCCCTTCGCCCCCCACCGTTACCGCACTGGAGCCAACGACATGACCCTTCGCAACGCCTTGAACACCGGCGTGTCCGGACTCATCACCGAGGGCCGCGCGCTCGGGGTCGTCGGCGACAACGTCGCCAACCTCAACACCGTGGGCTTTAAGCAGTCGCGCGCCATCTTCGAGGACGTGCTCGGCGGCGCGGTGGGCGGCGGCAACGCGCCGGGCTTCGGCGTGCGCATGGCGCGCACCCAGCAGATCTTCGCGCAGGGCACGCTGCTCAACACCGACGTGCCGACCGACGTCGCGCTCTCGGGCGACGGGTTCTTCATCGTGCGGGGCTCGGTGGGCGGCGTGGAGGGGAGCTTCTACACGCGCGCCGGGCAGACCACGGTACGCAACGACGGCACGCTCGTAAACCCGCAGGGGCTCGCGCTCCAGGGCTACCGCGCCAACCCCGACGGCACCTTCTCGTCGCTGCTCGGCCCCATCGAGGTGCCCACCACCACCCTGCCGCCGCGGGCCACGACGCGGCTCGACGTCACCGCCAACCTCGACTCGACCGCCGCCACGCCGGCCGCGGCCTTCGACCCCCTCAACCCGGGCCCGACGTCGAACTTCTCCACCGCCATGACGGTGTACGACTCGCTCGGCACGCCCCACACCGTCAGCGTCTACTACCGCCGGACGGCCGCCAACACCTGGGAGTACCACGCGCTCGCCAACGGCGGAGAGCTCACGGGCGGGGTCGCCGGGCGCAACACCGAGATCGCGGCCGGCACGCTGGCCTTCACGCCCAGCGGTGCGCTCCAGAGCAACACCGTGACGGCGGGCGGCACGGTGAACTTCGTCGGCGCCGTCCCCGCGCAGCCGCTGGCGTACAACTTCGGCACCTCCATCGCGGCGGGCGGCACCGGGCTCGATGGCGTCACGCAGTTCGGCTCGCCCAGCAGCGTCGGCGCGCAGAGCCAGGACGGCTACGCGCCCGGGGACCTCAACGCCGTGCGCATCGACGGCGATGGCACCGTCAACGGCATCTTCACCAACGGCGAGACCATCGCCATCGGGCGCCTGGCGGTGGCGAAGTTCCGCTCCAACGACGGCCTCGACCGCGCGGGCCACAACCTCTGGACCGCCACGCGGGACTCCGGCGAGCCCGCGGTCGGCTCCGCGGGCACCGGCGGCCGCGGCTCGATCGTGGCGGGCTCGCTCGAGCAGAGCAACGTCGAGGTCACCGAGCAGTTCGTGGACCTCATCGCGCACCAGCGGGCCTTCCAGGCCAATTCCAAGACCATCACCACCGCCGACCAGATGCTCCAGGAGCTGATGAACATCAGCCGATGAGCCAATAGATCCCCGTACACCCCATGAGCGACGACAAGACCGACTCCAAGGCCCGCAAGGGCGACGCCGCCGCTCCGCCCACCAAGGGCGTCAGCGTGGTGGTCCTCATCCTCACCGCGGTCGTGGCTGCCGGGGCCGCCGGCGGAGCCTCGCTCTACGTGAGCAAGCGAGCCAACCACGCCCCGCGGGTCGCGCCGGCCGCCGCCGCACACGCCGCGCCCGCGCCCTCCGCGCCGCCGGGCTTCACCCTCTCGCTCGACCCCTTCGTGGTGATGACCATCGACGCGCAGCACTCCTTCCACGCGATGCGCGCCACCATCGCGCTGGAGTTCGCGCCCACCACCCGCGAGGATGACGTCCGGCCCTACGTCGCGCGCATCCGCGACGCGACCCTCTCGCTGCTCCGCGCGGTCACCTACGAGGCGGCCTCGGACCCGGCGCAGACCGACCGGCTCCGCTCGCAGCTCCGGGCGCGCTTCCAGGAGACCGGGGTGCAGGGCATCGCGCGGGTGCTCATCACCGACCTCGTCGTCCAATGAGCAACGAGGAGCCCGTCGCCACCGGCCCGCTCCGCTTCGCGCTGGAGGGCCACGGCTTCCGCCGCGCGGTCTCCTTGCTCGAGGGCGAGAGCCCCCGCCTCGCCACGGCCCTGCGCCGCGCGCTGCCCTTCCTCGCGCGCCGCGAGGTGCCCATCACCCTCGGCTGGGCCCGCGCACTCCCGATGAGCGACGCTCTGCGCGACCTCTCGCGGCCCTTCCACGTCGCACCGCTCACGGTCGAGCCCGGGGCCGCGCCCGGCGCCCTGGTGCTCGACACCAACGCCCTGCGCCTGCTGCTCGACGGGGTGCTCGGCGGCGACGGCCGCGCGCTGCCCGCCCTCGACGCCGTCGGCCTCACGGCCCCGCAGCGCGCCCTGGTGGGGCGCACCGTCGAGGGCATCGCGCGCGCCGTCGGCGAGGTGCTGTCGTCCCGCGTCGGGGTGAACATCGCGCTCGCCTCCGACCGCCCCGACCCCAATGGCAGCGACGGCACCTCCATCGTCTGCGCCTTCATGCTGGGCGCCGACCTCGGGCGCATCCTGCTGGTGCTCCCCAAAAACGCCCTGCTAGGCCCGGGGCCCACTGCCACCGCCGCGCTCCCGCCGCCGGAGACCTACAACCACCACGTGCTGCGCGCCCTCGACGGCGTCGAGCTCGAGCTCGTGGTCGAGCTGGCCCGGGTGCCCACCCGCCTCGACGTGGTGCTCGCGCTGAAGGTCGGCGACACCCTGCCGCTGGGCGTCCCGGTGAGCGACCCGGTGAGCGTGCGCATCGACGAGAAGCCCATGTTCCGCGGACGTCCGACCACCGTCGCGGGGTGCATCGCCGTCCGCATCGAGTGACAGGCACGAAGGTTGATTAAGCCATCGGTGCTCCGGGCGAACGTGTCGCCTGGAGGGGAGATCGACCGCGCGCCATGAGCCTCCAGGTACCTGCCATCAACCCCGAGACGGGGCTCCCCTTCGAGGGCGCGGCGACCCCGGCCGACGCCCCTCCCGCCTATCACCTGCTGCGCGACGTCGAGGTCGAGATCACCGTCGAGATCGGGCGCCGCCACATGCGCATCGCCGACGTTCTCAAGCTCACGCCCGGTCAGACCCTCTCGCTCTCCAAGGCCGCCGGCGAGCCCCTCGACCTCTACGTCAACGGTCGGCTCCTGGGCCGCGGCGAGGCCGTCGTCGTCGGCGACCACTACGGCGTGCGCATCACCGAACTCATCTCCACCGACCCCGGAGGCCGCCCGTGAATTCCAACGCCCGCACCCTGAGCGCCA
>CAIOSS010000904.1 GCA_903860995.1 uncultured delta proteobacterium
CTCGTCGACGGCCGTGTCGCAGTCGTCGTCGAGGCTGTTGCACCGCTCCGCGGTCGGCAGGGTCTGGCCGGTGCACGCCCCGAAGGCGCCCATGCTGCAGACCTGCGTGCCCGGGCGGCAGAGGCCAACGTTGTTGGTCCCCGACGGGCCCGTGTAGCAGGACTGCGTGATGCCGTTGTCGACCGCGCCGTTGCAGTCGTCGTCGACGTTGTTGCAGGTCTCGACCGCCGGGCGCACCTCACCCGTGCACGCGCTCCACATGCCTGCGCCGCAGGTCTGCGAGCCCGCGCGACACGCCCCGACGCCGGCCGTCCCCGGAGGGCCGCCGTAGCAGCCCTGGGTCAGCCCCTCGTCGACCATGCCGTCGCAGTCGTCGTCGATGTTGTTGCAGATCTCCGTCACCGCCATGCCCGGGCTGGCGCTGCACTGGGTCGCCAGGCCGTCCGCGCGGCAGATGATCGTGCCCACGCGCGCGCAGGCGCCCAAGCCCGCCGAGCAGGTGTTGCCCAGCGTCGGGAAGGTCTCGTCGGTGCTGCCGTCGCAGTCGTCGTTGAGGCCGTTGCAGCGCTCCGCCGACGGAACCACCTGGCCGGCGCAGCTGCCCCAGGCGCCCGCGCTGCAGGTCGAGGTCCCGCCGCGGCAGACGCCGACCCCGTTGGTGCCCGACGGGCCCGTGTAGCAGGCCAGGGTCAGCCCCTCGTCGACGGTGCCGTCGCAGTCGTCGTCGAGCCCGTTGCAGGTCTCCGTGCCCGTGCCGCCCGGCATGCACACCTGCGGCACGCCACCGACGCAGTTGTTGACCGTGCGCTGGCAGAGGCCGGCGCCGCAGGTCGTGGTGCCGAGGCCCTCGTCGACCATGCCGTCGCAGTCGTCGTCGAGCCCGTTGCAGGTCTCCGTGAGCGGCACCTGCTCGCCCGGGCACAGCACGCCGAACACGCCGCCCGAGCAGGTGCGCGAGCCGTTACGGCAGATGCCCACGCCGCTCGTCCCCGGCGGGCCCGTGTAGCAGGTCTGGGCGACGCCATCGTCGACGATGCCATCGCAGTCGTCGTCGATGTTGTTGCAGGTCTCCGCCGCGGGCAGCGTCTGCCCCGTGCACGCGGCCCACGCGCCCGAGGCGCAGGACTGCAGGCCGTCGCGGCAGCGCCCCACCAGCCGCGTCCCCGACGGGCCCGTGTAGCACCCCTGCGCGACGCCGTTGTCGATGGCCCCGTTGCAGTCGTCGTCGAGGTTGTTGCAGAGCTCGGGCACCGGGGTGACCTGGCTCGAGCACACGCCCCAGGCGCCCATGCTGCAGATCTGCGAGCCCGCGCGGCACACGCCCACGCCGCTGGTGCCCGACGGGCCCGTGTAGCACCCCTGCGTGACGCCATCGTCGACGACGCTGTTGCAGTTGTCGTCGAGGTTGTTGCAGGTCTCCGCGCCCGGGAGCACCTGGCCCGTGCACGCGCCCCAGGCGCCCGCGCTGCAGGCCTGCGAGCCCGCGCGGCACACGCCCACGCCGCTGGTGCCCGACGGGCCCGTGTAGCAGCCCTGCGTGACGCCATTGTCGATCACGCCGTCGCAGTCGTCGTCGACGTTGTTGCAGGTCTCCGCGACCGGGACCACCTGGCCGGCGCAGGTGCCCCAGGCGCCCGCGGTGCAGACCTGCGAGCCCGCGCGGCAGATGCCCACGCCGCTGGTGCCCGACGGGCCCGAGTAGCAGCCCTGCGAGACGCCGTCGTCGATCAGGCCGTCGCAGTCGTCGTCGACGTTGTTGCAGGCCTCCGCCGCGGGGGGCCGCGTCCCGGCGTTGGTGCACACCGGCGACCCGGTGGAGCAGTCCAGCACGCCGATGACGCACACGCCGGGCAGCGTGCACGGAGCGCCGTTGGCGCAGGGCACGCAGTTCGCCATGGCGTTGCACACGCTCGACGTGCCCGGCAGCCAGCGGATGGAGCTGCCCGCCGAGGTGATGCCCGCGGTGTTGAAGCCCACGAGGTCGAAGGACGAGCCGGTGTCGCGCTGGATGCCGACCGTGGCGCTGTTGCCGGTGGCGCGATCCCCCTGGCCCTCCATCTGGTTGTAGAGGACGTCGATCGCGTTGGAGCCCTCGGACAGGCTGATCTCGAACGTGATGTGCTCGCTCGCGTTCGACGACCCCGGCGGATAGAAGAAGTTGTTCTCCCACTCCGCGATGTACCGGCGCAGCGGGGCCGCGCCGACGGTGGCCGTGCAGATGCCGTTGCGCTGGTAGACGTCGTCCCAGAACCCGAAGATGCTGTTCTCGACGGCGGTCGTCGGGAGCGTGCTGTTGACCCACGTGAACGTGGGCAGCACGAACGAGAAGGTGCCGTTCGAGGCGATGCCGACGTAGGTGTACGGGCTGCCGTAGAAGCGGAAGGTGAACGGCAGGTTCTCGCCCGTCGTGCCGTCGTCGTTGTTGGCGAGGAAGGTCTGGTGCCCGGCGAGGCCGCACACGTTGACCCAGGTCAGGGGCGACGGGCGCGAACGGGTGTAGACAGCCGTGTTGCCGCCGCAGACGGTGCCGACCGGCAGCTGCGTGGCGACGGCGCAGACCGGAGTGCCCGTCGAGCAGGAGATGCGGCCCGTGCTGCAGGCCTGACCCGTGCTGCAGGCCGCGCCCTCGTTGCAGGGGACGCACACGCCCGAGCTGTTGCAGACCGACCCGACGCCGCAGACCGTCCCGGCGGGCTGCGCGCCCGCGTCTACGCAGTTCTCCACGGGCCGGCCGCCCGCGGAGTTGAGGCAGTTGATGACACCGCGGCGGCACGGGTCGGAGGCGATGAAGCACTGCGCGCCCATGCGGCAGGTGATCTCCTCGGTCGGCGCGCAGGTGAACTGCACCTCCGTCGAGATCAGCGTCGGCGCCAGCGTCCCGTCGGGCGAGGGGACCAGCGTCGCCTGCAACTCGAGGAAGGGGAAGTGATCCGCCCCCAGCGCCGTCGGCATGGCCGCGCGGATCGCGGCGCCGACGTCGAGGCTCGTAGGCGCCATCGGGGTGCCGTTGGGCGCGTTGGGCAGCCGGGTCCAGGTCGCGGCCGCGAGCCCGGGCGCGCTCTGCGCCACGCGCACGCGGAACTCGATGCTCGTCCCCTGCGGCACGACCGTGGAGAAGTTGAACTGGCCCCAGAACGGCGCATCGATGCCGTTGCAGGTCGTCCCTTCGTACACGCGGCGGTAGATGCCGGTGCTGCACACCGTGGAGCCGGTCGACGGGGTCCAGCGGATGGTGCGGCCCGCCGGCGTGACGCCCGCGGAGTTGAAGCCCACCAGGTCGAAGGACGACCCCGTCCCCTGCTGGATGCCGACGGTGGCGCCGTTGCCGGTGGCGCGGTCACCCTGGCCCTCCATCTGGTTGTAGAGCACGTCGATGGTGTTGGTCGTCTCGGCCAGCACCGTCTGGTAGGTCATGTGCTCGGTCGCGTTGGACGAGCCGGGCGGATAGAAGAACTGGTCGTTCCACTGGACGACGTACTCGCGGTTGGGCGAGCTGCCGTACACCGCGATGCACTCCCCGCCGCGGTTGTAGACGTCGTCCCAGAACGCGAAGATCGTGTTGGCGACGTCGCCCGTGGGCAGCGTGCTGTTGACCCACCAGTACGTCGGGTCGACGAACGAGACCATGCCGTTCGCGGAGATGCCCGCCGTGACGAAGGGCGACCCGTAGAAGCGGAAGGTGAACGGCAGCGGGAGCTGGATGGTGCCGTCGTCGGAGTTGACCAGCACCGTCTGGTGGCCGGGCGCCGCGCAGGCGTCGCGCCAGGTCAGCGGGGACGTCCCGCGGGTGTAGTTGCCGCCCGAGGAGCTGGTGCAGGTCGAGGTGATGCCGCCGCGGATGCCCGCGCCGCCCGGGCAGAAGACCGCGTGCGCGGAGTTGGCGACGACGACGTTCGTCGACCCGGACGGGATCGCGTCCCCGGTCTCCGGGCAGATGACCTGGTGGCGGCACTGGGGCGAGCAGTTGCCTGGGCACTGGGACACCACCCCGACGAAGCGCGTCGGCGACGGGAAGTCCTCTCGCCACCGGCGGCACGCAGACCACTGCCCAACCTCCGGGTTGCCGGGCACCGGATCGCAGGTGCGCTGCCCGAGGTTGCAGGTCTCGGTCTCGCTGTAGGTCAGGTCGTTGTCGAGGTCACAGGGGCGCGGCTGGTCGCCGAGGCGGCACAGACAGCCCGCGCGCGTGTTGGGCAGGCGGCCGCAGTAGCACTGGTCGGTGATGCCGGCGTTGGTGTCGTCGCAGTCGACGTTGATGCAGCCGATGCCGAAACCGTAGCGGTCGCCGTCGAGGTCCTCGCAGGTGCTGACCGGGCCGTCGGTCTGCTCGGAGGTCTCGACGAGGTCGGAGGCACCGTCGATGTTGGTCCCCAGGTCGTCGCTGGCGTCCATGCTGGCGGGCGCGTCGAACGCAATGGTGACCGAGGCGTCCTCGAACCCAACGAGCGAGCCGCCGCCACCGCAGCCCGTGAGGGCCAGCAGTGCTGCAAGCAGGATCGCTGTTGGTGTCCACCGGACCTTCATCAAACTCCCCGCTCCTCCAACGCAATTGTCGCGAGGATACCGGTGGATGCGCTCGTTAACCTGATGGATCTCACCGCAGATTTCTCGACCTTGAGTTGAGATCCACCTTTAGGGGCCAGCAACCTGCATACCGAGGACCATCGAGCCGAGCGGGAGGCTACAACAGTTCCTCGGAAGACAATCTCCAGGAACTTTCTACCTGCCTACCTCTAAACCATCGGTAAGACCTCACTTTGCCCGCTCCGTGCCTGGCAAAATTGTCTCCGCAATCCATGGTCTACGACCGCCTCTTTCTCCGTTCTTTCGTATTTCTATCCAACATTGCTCCGCAGAAAGATGTTTCGTTGATTTTCCTGCAGGATGATCTGTTCTGCCAGCGGACTTTCTTGCAGACCTACGCAACGGTTGCGGACTCGACCCACCCCCATCACCTGCGGGGCGACTGCGACCGCTCGAGGGTGTGAGGTACCCCCTCACCGGTCGTCGGGCGAAATGGCGACGTCTGGAACGGGTGTTGTTACGGTCGCCGCGCATTGAGGAAAGGCGACGCGACGGCATGACGGAGACCTCCTGGAGCACCCAACCGCTCGCCGACCTGCAGGCAGAACGGGCCGTGCTCGCGGCCGCGTTGCTCGACGGCGAGGGGCAAGAGCGGATCATCCCCCGGCTCGCGACGATCCTGAGGTCGGGGGACTTCTACGACCCGCGGCACGCGCTTCTGTGGGAGGTGCTGCTGGCGCTGCACACGCGCGGCGAGGCGGTGGACGTGCTCACGGTGGTCGCCGAGCTGCGCGTGCGCGACCGGCTGAACACCGTCGGCGGCGCGCAGTACGTGGGCGAGCTCACCGATGAGATCCCGACGCTCTCGCACTGCGAGTCGCACGCGCGCATCGTCTCCGACCTGGCCGAGCGGCGACGGGCGCTGTCGGCCTACCAGGCGGCCTCGCAGCGGCTGATGGGCGGTGAGGCGCTGCCCGCGGTGCGCCTCGCCCTCGACCGCTCGCTCGGCGCCACGCAGGACCTGCAGAGCGCCAACCGCGTCGGCCAGGACGTCGAGGCGATGCTCGACACGATGTGGGCGCGGCGGACGGGCCAGGAGACCGCCATGGGCACGCCCTGGGCGCCGGTCGACGCGCTCCTCGGCGGAGGCCTCTGGCCGGGCATGTACGTGCTCGTCGGGGGCACCGGCTCGGGCAAGACCCAGTGGGCGGTGCAGGTTGCGGTGCAGGCCGCGCGGCGCGGCCAGTCGGTGCTCTACCTCGCGCTCGAGCTGTCGCGGCAGGACCTCGCCGCGCGGGTGATGGGCACGCTCTCCGGGGTCGCGTGGAGCCGCATCCTGCGCGGGACGCTCGACGACGTGGAGGTCGCCCAGGTGATGGAGGCCGCGCGCGCCGCCGAGCAGATCCCGTTTCACACCGAGTGCGGGCCGCCCTTCGGCTACGGCGCCGAGGCCCTCGCGGCCCGGGCGTGGGCGCTCAAGCCCGCGATCATCGTGATCGACTACCTGCAGCTCTGCGCGGGGCGCTACGGCGAGGAGCCGCGCACGGCGGTGGGCCGGGTCTCCTACGTCGCCCGCTCGCTCGCCCGCGACCTCGGGGCCGTGGTGCTGGTGCTCTCGAGCACCGCGCGGGCGAACTATGCCGACCTGGTGAACGACCCCGCCCGCGACCCGGTCGACCTCGTGGGCCTCGGCAAGGAGTCCGGCGAGATCGAGTACGCGGCGGACGGGGTGATGGTGCTGTCGCGGGGCGCGGACGGCGGACGCAGCCGCGTGCTGGTGCTCGCCAAGAACCGCCACGGCCCGGTCGGGCGCGCGGAGCTGCAGTGGAACGGGCACACGTTCTCGTCGACCGACGGGCCGAGGGAGATCGTGCTGTGATCGCCTCGGCGGTGTTCCTGAACCGGCTGAACCGCATCGTCGCCCGCGCCCTGGCCTCGGAGAGCGCCCCGCTGCGCGACTGGGCCGCCGCCGCCTCCAAGGACCGGCGGCTGGAGGAGGCCGCCGAGCTCGCGATGAGCGCCCTCTCCGAGCAGATCGAGGCCTTCGCCATCGAGCGCCGCACGCGCCCCGCGGTGCTGGAGCGCGCGGCCGAGCGCTGGCTCTTCCGCCTGCTCTGGCACGGGGACACGACGCGCTGGAAGACCCTGCCGCCGGCCCAGATCCCCCTCGCGCTCGCGGCCGAGCAGGACGACGTCACCTGGAGCTGGCCGGTCAACCTCGCGCTGCGCGACGTGGCCATGGTCCTCGACCAGACCAAGGACCCGCACGCGAAGCTGGTCGCCCGGGCCTTCCTCGACGGCACCCTCACGCCGCTGCAGAGCGCGGAGGCGAGCGCGACGCAGGCCCTCTTCGACGGCGGGATCATCCAGGCCGACGAGGAGCTCAAGGCCGCGCTGACGCACTGGGACGTGCACGCGTGCGTGCTGCTGGCGAGCGCGGAGCTCGAGGTGCGCGAGGCGCAGCGCCGGCAGATCATCGCGCTCGACGCGGGCGCCGTGCACCACGAGATGCTCTCCGGCATGCGCGACCTCCCGAAGGACCGGCGCGTGCGCAAGACGCCCGTGCGCGACGGGTGGGCGGAGATCCTGTACCCGGGCAAGCAGCTCGGGCTGCGGCTGAGCGTGCAGGACCTCCCGGAGCGCATCGTCCACGCGGTGCGCGAGTGGAAGCACTGGCAGGGCCTGCGGCACTGGGCCGCGCTGCAGCTCCTCTTCACCGACGCCGGCCGCACCGGCCGCATCCGCTGGCGCCTGGAGGACCACCTCGCGGCGCTGGGCTACGCCGACCGCTCACGCCGCGACCCGAAGGTGCGCACCACCGTGGCCGCGGAGGTCGAGGCCCTCACCCGGATGGAGCTCGCGATCTACCACCCCGACGGGACCGTGCGTCTGCGCGGCCCGGTGCTCGCGGTCACGCAGCGCGGCGAGGCCATGCAGGGCAGCGAGTGGGCCCTGGAGGGCATGGAGCTGGTGATCCACCCGGTGCTCTACGAGGGCGTGCGCAAGGCCAGCGGCGAGATCGGGCGGCTCTGGGCGCCGGCCCCCATGGAGCTCGCCCGCATCGATCACATCCGTCAGCCGCACGCCCTGGCGCTGGGGCTCATCCTGCCGATCCGCTGGCGCTGGTCGCTCTCGGACGAGGTGGACTACGTGACCCTGACCGGCGCGAAGCTGCTGGAGGCCGCAGGCATTGACGTGCGCGGTCGACCCAGCAAGGCCTGGACGACCCTGCGCCAGAGCATGGACGCCCTGCAGCGGGTGGGTGGGCTCGGGCGCTACGAGTGGGAGAGCGAACACCCCTGGAGCCTGGAGGGCCGCTGTCGGCTCTACCAGCCGCAGTGGGCCCGCGAGCGGATGATCCACGGGATCATGCCGCCGGAGACGGTGGCGCCGCCGTCGATCCTCACCGGCGGCGAGTTCGCCACGTGGCGCAAGGCCAAGAACTGGACCCAGGAGCAGGCCGCCGAAATGCTGGGCGTCTCACGCTGGACGGTCCTTCGCGCCGAGCGCGCCGCGGACGAGGAGCTCAAGCAGAGCCTGTTGGAGGCGCTCCACAAGCTGCGTTGAGGCCGTGTTGCATCGTGTAGCAAAAACCGGCAGACCCCCGCTGAAACTGTTGCATAGCTGCTCTGAAGGGGTTGCTAATGTAGCAAATACCGGCAGACCCCAACAGGTCACCTCGGCTGCTGAAATGTTGCAGATTCCGGCAGACCCCTACGCAGCCCCAGGGAGGCGGAATGTGGCAGGAACCGGCAGACCCTGACGCCAAATGTGGCAGGAACCGGCAGACACCCTACGCAAATGTAGCAAGAACCGGCAGACCCCCGCTGGCACGGATCTAGAACTATGCGTAATCACTTAGGAATTCGTCGAGAAATTCCCTCTTAAAAGGTTCCTTATAAGGAACCTTTTTTCCGGAGGCATCCGATCGAGCCTGGAGGCTCTCCGTCTGCCTCCTCAAGGGCAGAGGGAGACCCAAGACTCCACCCGCCTGCGCACACATACCTACACACCTTCGTCAGCACTTCCCGTCGCCCCCACCCCCGTCCCGTTCCCCGAACGCACTATGCTCGCCTCCCGTGGAACCCGACCGGCAGTTCGAGATCCAGCTCGGTCACATGTGCAACAACCGCTGCGTGTTCTGCGTGAGCGGGCAGCGCACCGCCATGCGGGAGGCCTTCCCCATCGAAGCCGGGCCCGTGCTCGAGAAGCTCCGCGAGGGTCGCGGCCTCGGGATGCGCAAGGTCACCCTCCTCGGGGGTGAGCCCACCATCCAGCCCGGGTTCTTCGACGTCGTGCGCGGCGCCGTGGCGATGGGCTTCGACGAGGTGGTGCTGTTCACCAACGGCGTGAAGACCGCGCGGATGACCTTCGTCGACGAGGTGCTCGCGACGGGCGGCAACTTCGTCTGGCGGCTGTCCTTCCAGGGCGCGACGGCGCTCTCGCACGAGCGCACGACGAAGAAGCTCGGGTCGTTCATGCGCCTCCGTGAGACGATGGCCAACCTCCGCGAGCGGGGCCAGCGCATCACCGTGAACATGTGCGTGGTGCGGTCGAACTTCGCCTCCGTGTCGGAGTTTCCAGCGCTGCTTCTACCCTTCGGTGTCGAGCAGCTGCACCTGGACATGGTGCGGCCCCTCGACGCGGGCGTGCGCACCGAGGACGAGATGCGCGACATGCTCCCGCGCTACGGCGACATGGTCGCGCCGCTGACGGCCATGATCGAGCGCTTCGAGCGCGAGCGCCCAGGCTTCGACGTGAACATCGGCAACCTCCCGTACTGCGTCGCGCCCGGGCTCGCGCCGTGGATCCACCACGACGGCGAGTCGACCTTCACCGTGACCGTGGACGAGCGCGACCAGCTCAGCGAGGCCTGGGACAAGTACGAGGTGAAGCGCCGCGACAAGATCAAGCTCGCGTCGTGCGCGTCGTGCGTCTTCGACGGGCAGTGCTCCGGGGTGTTCGAGACCTACGCGCGGCACCACGGCACCGAGGAGCTCAGCCCCATCACCGTCGCGCGGCTCGCGGTGCTCGACCCCCGGCAGCGCCTCTTCGTGATGCACGCGCGGCCGCTGGTGGCGCGGCTCGCGGGGTGGACTCCGCCCGCGCCCTTCGCCGCCCTCACCGTCCACGAGAACTCCCGCGACGGGGAGGTGACCCTGCGCCTGGGCGGCGCCGGCGGGGCCTTCGCCGTGGTGGCGCTGCGTCGCGGCGGCGAGGGCGCCGGCGGCGCCGCGGCGACCGATCGCTTCTCCCTCCACCTGCTCGACGCGCACGACGGCGGCGCGGCCCTGGTGGGCCTGCTGCGCGCGCTGATGGAGCGGCTCTGTGTGGGCGACGACGTCGTCGTGCTGCACACCGTGGCCGAGGACGCGGGGTTCCAGGGCGCGCGGGGCGGGTCCCTGGGGCGCGGCATCGACCGGCGCCTGGCGCAGTGCCTGGGGCGGCTGCGGGCCAAGGCGCCCTTCGGTGCGTTGCGGTGGCGGGAGGTGCAGGTGGCCTCCGAGGGGCGCGAGGCCTCCGTGGCGCTGGAGGCGCCGGACGGCAACACGGTCACCCTGGCGCTCGCGGTGAAGGGCGCGGGGGTGACCGGCGGGTACCGCCTCGCGCGCCCTGCGGGCGCGGCCTCGACGGAGATCGCGGGCGCGGTGCGCGCGGCGATGGCGGCGCTGAGCGCGGTCTGACCCGCCCGCAGGGCCTGCGTCGCGAGCGAAGTCGTTCTCAGGGCTCCTGCGCGCCGTAGTGGTCATCCCAGCGGCGCATCTCCTCGAGGAGCGCGCGGCCGGTCTCGGTGGGCCTACCGTGAGCGAGCACCACCTCGGCGCCGGCGTGGTTGATCCGCCGGATCTGCGCGAAGCGCCGCTGGAAGTCGGCGCTCTGCGCGCGGGGGTGGCCCGCGGCGGTCATGCGCTCGTAGAGCCGCGCCACGGGCTGGAACGCGTGCACCGCCAGCAGCACGCCGTGGAGCGGCCGCGGGTCGGGCCGCACGGGCGAGGCGTAGAGGGGCCAGAAGGCGTTCTCGAGCAGCGGGTCGAGCTCGAGCATCGCGTTGAGCTTGTTGTGCGAGAACTCGTGGATGACCGCCTCGGTCATCGTCATGAGGTTGGGGTGGAGCGTGAGGTAGATGGTGCCGAGCGCCTCCTGGTAGGAGGCCGAGAGGTGCTTGTGTTCGTCGTAGCCGACGGGCACGACGAGGTGCAGGAAGAGGTCGATCTCCGCGCGCAGCGTGGGCAGGTGCGCGGCGACGAGGTCGAGCGCCTCGCGCAGCGTCGCGCGCCACTCGTCGGCGTCGCGCCCGCCGAGGTCGATGGCGTTGCCGACCTTGTCGGGGTGCGCCTCGCTCATCTGCAGCGGGTTGTTGTCGGCCAGCGCGAGGTGCAGCGTCGGGGTGATCGCGCGGTAGGGTCGCGTCACGAAGTCCGGCCGCGCGTCGTCGTCGGACCACGCGGCGAGCGCGTAGGTCTCCTCGCCGTGCGGGCGGACGAGGGTGACCCGGCCGGAGGCGAAGCGCGCCGCGCGCACGTCCGCGGGGAAGCGCAGCGCCAGGTTCGCGGGGATCGACAGCACCTGCTCGGGCAGCGCGCCGAGCTCGATCGGCTCGGGCAGCGCGTCGAGGCCGGCGAGCTCGAAGGCGATCTGGGCCCGGAGCATCCGGGCGAGCGCGTAGGCGCGGCCGGGGTCGGCGGGCGTCGGCTTGCGCAGGCAGCGCAGCAGGGCGCCGACGGTCGGCCTGCGCACCAGGCTGGCGGCGAGCCCGGGCGCGGTGGCGAAGAGCGCCTCGACGGCGCGCGCGAAGGCGTGGTGCTCGGCGCGCTCGTCCGCGGTCCAGGGCAGCGCCGCCGGGAGCCGTCGCAGCTCGGCGAGGCCGCGGCGCATGGCCGCCGAGAGCACCTCGCGCGCCGAGGATGACCCTTCATCGGGGATGGTGAGGTCGCGCGGTGCTCGGGGTCCTACCGGCGCGGAGGGGGCGGGCTTCATGGTCACCAGGCCCAACGAGCATACACTCCGTCCGCCCGATGAGCGCCCGGCCGCGATCGAACTCGTTCCACTACACGCTGCGCGGCGGCGTCGGAGCGCTCACCTCGGAGGGGCCCGAGGGCTGTCCCGTGCTGCGCGGCGGGCCGACGCGGTGGCCGCGCGGGCGGGCGATCTTCCTGCGCCGGGCCGACCGCGTGGCGGCCTTCGCGACGGACACCGCGGACTTCTCCGACGACGACCTCGTCACCGTGCAGCACCGCGAGGGACAGGTCTACCTGGACGTCTCGGACAAGCCCGCGCCCGACGACTTCGCAGCCGACCTGCGCAAGCTCCAGCGCAGCGCGGTCTGCGACGGCTGCCCGGCGTGGGGGCGCTGCCCGGGGCTGTTCGACCCGTCGGGGGACGAGGTGTTCTCGCGGGACGACGCTGTGGTGGCGGCGATGCTGGCGGGGCTGCGCGGGGCGGTGCTCGACGTCGGCTGCGGGCACGGGCCGTACGGCGACGTCCTGGGCGCGCTCGCGGCGTCGGGGTCGATCACGTACGTGGGGGTCGACCCGGACGCGGCGCAGGTGGCGGGGCTGCGCGCGCGGTGGCCCTGGGCGACGCTCCGCATGGGCACCGCCGAGGGCATCGACCCCTCCGAGCGCTTCGACCACGTGCTGGTGCTCCGCAGCTGGAACCACCTGGCCGATCCGTCGCGCGCGGCGTCGTCGTTCGCGCGGGCGCTGCGCCCCGGGGGCACGCTGCTGGTGGCCGACAACGTGGCCTTCGGGCTGGTGCGCTCCCGGAAGCAGGCGGCGCGGGCCGAGGGCGGTCCCGCGAGCTTCGAGCACTACCGCAACGACGACGCGCACGAGGCGCTGGCGACGCTCGCGCCGACCGGGCTGACGCTCATCGACCGCTGGGACGTGACCCCATCGACGAGCAACCAGTGGTGGGTTCGCTTGCGCAAAACATGACTCCGCTACGCAACGTGTTGCGGGGGTTGAGGCAGACTGCGGAGCTTTGCTGACCGGGGAAATCCACGGGGCGGCCCCCTGGGCTTCCTTGCGGGTGGGGTGTGCGTGGGTGCAAACTCGGAACCCTCTTTGCAAAGGGCCGCCGAGGCCTACGGCAGAGTCCATGAGGCGCTTTTCGCGATGAGCACACTGATGTTTGAAGGATTTCCGAAGGACCTCGTCGTGGGCGACCTGGCCGACGGGTCGGTCACCTTGACGGTCGACGCGGCGGTGTACCCGCTGGAGGCCGTCTACGGGGCGGCCTACATCTTCATCGACCGTTGCTTCGTGCTGCTCGATCGCCCGAAGGCCGGCTCGGTCTCTGTGACGCTCACGGACAAGAAGGGCGCGGCAGACGCAGGCGCCCTGCGGCAGATGGCCGGGGAGTTCGCCAACGAGCTGCTCACGCAGGCGTGGCGGCAGAAGATCGTCGAGGAGAACCGGGTGCTCCTGGAGACGGTGACCATGCAGGCGCTGGCGGGCGCGACGGCGACCCCGGCGGAGCCCTCGCTCGACGACCTGGCGAACTTCGACTTCACCGAAGAAGCCTTCGACGACCCCTTGGGCATCGCGATGTCCTGGGAGGAGAAGTACAAGAAGAAGACCCCCGCGGAGGTGGCCGGCGAGGCCCCCGCGGAGGGCGCGCCGGAAGGAAAGCCGTGATCGAGCGGCGCTTCCATCGGGACCTGTATCCGGCTGCGGCGCTGGCCAGCGCCGTGCAGGTGTACGAGCGCTTCGCGCGCTTCGAAGTGGCGGACGAGGGCGACCACCAGGTGGTGCGCATCACCGCGAAGAAGCCCGAGCGAGAGCGGCGCATCGCGCTGGAGTTGGGCAACTACGCGCTGGGGCTCACGCGCAAGGAGGCGCTGTCGTGATGCTCGCGGGCATCGAGAAGCCGAGCGTGACCTTCCCGGCGTTCTTCCGGGTGCGCGAGGTGAGCGGCTCGTTCGTGGTGACCAACGCGCAGGGCGACTGGGTCGTGCTGACGGCGCCGGAGTTCAAGGCCTTCGGCGAGGGCACCGTCGAGCGCGGCACCGACCTGTGGGACCGCCTGAAGGTGGCCAACCTCATCCGGTCGGAGTTCGACGTCCCGGCGGCGGTGGCCCGGCTCAAGAAGAGGATGAAGTTCCTCGAGAACGGGCCCAACCTGCACATGCTCATCGTGACCCTGCGGTGCAACGAGACCTGCGTGTACTGCCACGCCTCGCGCGCCGACATGGAGGCGGTGCAAACCGACATGAGTGCGGAGGTCGCGGAGAAGTCCATCGAGCTCGCGCTCGGGAGCCCGTCGCCCTTCATCACCATCGAGTTCCAGGGCGGCGAGCCGCTGGTGAACTTCAAGGTCGTGAAGCACGCCATCGAGTACGGGCAGCGGCGCGCGCTCGAGGTCGGCAAGAGCATCGAGTTCACGATGGTCTCCAACCTCGCCCTGATGGACGAGGAGAAGCTCTCGTTCCTGCTCGATCACAAGGTGCAGATCTGCACGAGCATCGACGGCCCGGAGCACCTGCACGACAAGCAGCGCAAGCTCATCGCGTCGAGCGCCTTCAAGGCCGCCGTGCACTGGATCAACCGGATCAACCAGGCCTACATCGAGCGCGGCCTCGACCCGTCGCTCTACCACGTGGAGGCGCTGCTCACGACGACGCGTGAGGCCCTCTCCCGCGGCCGCGAGATCGTCGACACGTACAAGTCCCTCGGGTGCCGGGCCCTGCACCTGCGGCCCATCGACCCCTTCGGCTTCGTCGAGAAGACGGCCAGTCGGGTGGAGTATCCGCGCGAGGAGTACCTGAAGTTCTACCGCGACACGACGGACTACATCATCGAGCTCAACAAGAAGGGCGAGCAGATCCTCGAGCGCTACGCGGCGATCTTCCTGACGAAGATCCTCAACGGGGAAGACCCGAACTTCCTCGACATCCGCAGCCCCAGCGGCGCGGGCATCAGCGCGATCGCGTACAACTACGACGGGCTGGTGTTCGCGGGCGACGAAGCCCGGATGATGCACGAGACCGGCGACGACACCTTCCTGCTGGGCCGCGTGGGCGAGCTCACCTACGACGCGATGATGAAGCACCCGACCATCCGGTCGCTGGTGCTGGCGTCCAACGTCAACGGCCGGCCCGACTGCGTGAACTGCGCGTACAACCCCTACTGCGGCGTAGACGGGGTGCACACCTACAAGACCCAGGGGTCGATCTCCGGGCGGATGCGCGAGAGCACCGTGAGCGCGGTGCACAAGGGCATCATGGATTACCTCTTCGAGAAGATCCGGGAGAATGACCCCGGTACGATGGAGGTCTTCCGTCGCTGGACGATCAACCGCGCCCGAGATCACTTCGTGCAGGTGCCGGGGTAGAGTTTCGTCGAGAGTTCACCTAGGGTAGTGTTTGAGTATGACCGGGCAGTGCCCGGTCTTCCCGTAGTTTCCAGCGACCGCCGAGGCCACCATGACAGGCGCCGACGACCATCAGGACGACGCAAGCGACAGCGGCGCAGACGACGAACTCCCGTCGTTCAAGCGCGAGGCCGCGGACACGCTCTCCAGGCCCGAGCGCAAGCTCGCAGACCAGGCGAGCGAAGAGGCGAGCCAACGCCAGAAGCCCACCGGACTGACGCCAGACGATGACCAGCGCGGTGCACAGCACTGTTCGCACGGTTCGCACGGCAGCCACGGTTCGCACGGCAGCCACGGCTCGCACGGCAGCCACGGTTCGCACGGCAGCCACGGCTCGCATGGGTCTCGCGGCTCGCATGGGTCTCACGGCTCGCACGGCAGCCACGGTTCGCACGGCAGCCACGGC
>CAIOSS010000905.1 GCA_903860995.1 uncultured delta proteobacterium
GGCCACCGAGGCCGCCAGCGCCGCCAGCACGGACCACGGGTCGCGCCCCTCGCCCAGCGCCACCGGCGAGCGCCCGCGCCATCGGTCGAGCGCCCGCTCGTCCGGCGCGGCGTGCTCGGCGGGCAGCGCCACGGGCTCGTCCCACCCGGCGATCATCTCCAGCAGCACCGCCCCGGCGGGCGACAGGTCGTAGCCGAGCACCGCGGCGGGGCGGTGCGCCACGGCGACCCACTCGCGCCCGAAGTACGCCGCGGGAATACCCGATCGGGTAAAGCCCCGCAGCCACGGGCGCACGTTGCGGTTGAGCAGCGTGGCGAGCGTAGCGTCTTCGTAGAGCGCGGCGACGGAGGGCAGCGCGAGGGAGCACCAGAGCGCCCGGCCGCCCACCCAGGCCGCGGTGCCGGTGGTGCGCCGCCGCACGACCTCGGCGGAGGGGGTCACCGCCGCGCGCCGCTGCCGGGCGCCGAGCACCACCGCCGGGCCCTCGACCAGCGAGCAGGCGTGCCACGCCTCGCCGCGGTCGGCCCGGGCGAGGAGCGCGTGGCCCAGCGCCGCGGCAGCGTGGAGGGAACGGGAGGCGATCGGCGCCTGGCGGAGCAGCTGCTCCATGAAAGGGGATGACGGGGTGATCGGTGGGGGTCGGCGGGCGATCAGCGCATGCCCGGCGGGCGCTCGTTTTCGACGTCGGGCTGGATGACCACGCCGGGGCCCGTCAGCCGGGGCGATGGCTCGCGCGGGACCACCGCGTTGGTGGTGACCGGCGCGCCGACCTCGATCTGCTGGATGGCCCCGTTGGGCAGGCGGAGACGCAGGGTCTCCGGGGCCTGGAAGGGTGGGAAGTCGACGTAGACGAAGTTGAGCCCCTGGGGGCCGACCTCCTGGGACATCCGGTGCTCGACCTCGGCGCGCATCGCCACCACGAGGTCGACGCCGCCGCGCACGGGGCGCAGGGAGGCGCGGCCCATGGGGGTGTCGAAGGCCTCGGTGATGAGGGGGCGGCGGTTGTTGGAGAGCGCGATGCGCCCGCCCGCGATGTGGAAGATGCGCTGGAGCGGCGCGCGCGTCTCGGTGACCACCGCGGGGCGCGTCATGGCCACGAACAGCCGGCTGCCGCCCGGCACCATCTGGAAGCCCGGCCACGCCACCACGGGGACGCGGGTGGTGCCCAGCCGCGCCATGCGCCGGAAGCCCGGCGGGAGCGAGCGCACCCCCGGGGTGACCCCGCCGTACTCCTCGGGCCGGTGCGAGCGCCCGCTGTCGATGCGCCGCGTGCCGAGCGTGCGGTCCATCGGCTCGTTGGTGGCCGAGGGCACCACCCCGATGGTCGACGTGTTGTTGGGCGTGCCCCCCACCACGGTGTAACCGCCCTGCTGGGCCTGCACGGCCGGCGCCCCGAGCGCGACCACGCCCGCCGCCGCGAGCCCGAGCAACCAGTGCCGCATGGAGTACGTCATCGGTCGGGATTCCATCACGGCGCCCCCCGCGGTGCCAACTTCGCAGCACCGCCGCCCTCGCCCGGCGAGGGCGCATCGCCAGGACTCCCACAGGAGCGATGGCGTGAACCGCTTGGCGAGCGTCACCTTCGCGTGGCTGACCGTGTACGTGTCGCTGCTGGTGCAGTTCGCGTTCGTCGGACTCTTCCGCCACGCGCGGGCCGAGGCCCGGTGCTTCGCACTGCGACGCCCACCTCCTCCGGCACGCCCTCCACGCCGCAGTTCGTCTCGACCACCCCGGGCGCCGCGGAGGCCCGCGTCACGGCCCAGGGCTACATCGACCAGGTGCTCCAGTCGTACGTGTTCCTGCCGACCTTCTCGCTCTCGCTGGGGTACCGCTTCCTGTAGCGGCGGCGCGCTTCCGTCGCCTCAGGCCGGACCGCACGCCACGGTCACCTCCGCGACGTTGTCCCCCTCGTCGCACTCTCGCGCGGCGCCGCCGTCGTCCACCCGCAGCCAGACCCGCGTCTCCGCCGACGGCGCCGGGATCTCCACGCACACCCGCTCGCTCTGCCCCGGCGCGAGCACCCGCGTCGTCGCGGCCATCCCGAGCCGCCGCGCGCCCATCGCCGACGGCGCCCGGTCGTAGGCCCCGACGGTCACGGCCCCCACCGGGGCGTCGCCCTCGTTGCGCACCACCGTGCACACGCTCGCCACGGAGAGCCGGCACGTCGGCGCCTCCGGGGCGCCCGCGAGGTCGGGCGCCAGCAGGGCCCGGTCGCGCGCCCGGTTGAGCCGGAAGGTGTTGTGCGTCCGCCACGCGGGCGCCTCGCGCCGGGGGATGGTCCCGTCGTCGTTGATGTTGTCGATGTGGTAGCCGTGCTCGTTCCAGAGCGGGCGCGCGGCCACCCACGAGCCGTCGCCCGACGACCAGATCTCCAGCCCCGGCACCCGCTGCGCGGCCGCCTCCCCCGCGGGGATGGTGTTGCCCGCGAAGGCCGCGCACTGGTTGGCCCCGAACACGATGTCCGCCTGCCCGTCGCCGTCGGCATCCGCCACGATGGCCTGCTCGGTGCGCGTCTGGCTCGGGTTGAAGTCCTGGAAGAGAATGCGCCCGGTGCGCCCGTCGAGCACCATGAAGCGCTCCTCGTCGTTGTAGACCACCTCGCTCGCGCCATCGCCGTTGAAGTCGAACACCGTGCTCGACGTGACGTTGCTCGACGTGTCCTCGGTCACCGTCGCCCAGCGCACGCCCACCGCGACGCAGTCGGGCCCCACCGCGCGGCAGTCGGGGTCGAAGAGGGTGTACCGATCGCCGCCCGCCACGCCGACCTCCGCGTGCCCGTCGCCGTCGAAGTCCGCCACCGTCGGCGCGCCGCCCAGCGCCATCGCGCCCTGCAGCGCCGCGCTCCACCGCGAGGCGCCGGTCATCCCGTTGTAGAGGGTGAGCGTGCCGGCGGACATCACCGCCACCTCGGGGGCCCCGTCGGCGCCCGCGTTGCCGCGCGCGTCGAGCAGGTCGCCCACCGCCGCGAAGCCCTCGCCGGACCCCATGCGGAAGCGCTGCGCCCCCGCGGCGTCGTACACCGCCGACCCGGTGATCACCTCCAGGCGCCCGTCGCCGTCGAGGTCGATCACCACGCTCAGGGGCCCCTGCCCGTTGGTGCCGCGCGTCGCCGCCTGCCAGCGCACCACGCCGGTGCGGCCGTGGAGCACGGCGCCGCCCGCGATCACCTCGGGCACGCCGTCGCCGTCGAGGTCGGCGATGCTCACCGAGGGGTTGGCGCCGTTGGCCGCGGTGAGCGGCTCGACCGAGCGCCAGTACAGCCGCCCGTTGCTGCGGTAGGCCGCGAGCCCGAAGCCCGCCGTCACCGCGACGACCTCCAGCCCGTTGGCGGGGTCGCCGTCGAGGTCGCCGACGGCGGGGTGGCCGTCCCAGCGCAGCCCGAAGGCCGCGGCCTCGTCGTTGGGCGCGCCGAAGCCGTTCTGCGACCACAGGAGGCGGTGGGGCGCGCGCCCGGAGATCACCCGCAGCGCCGAGCGGGGATAGCCCGACTCGCACGAGAAGGTCATGAACGCGACCTCGGGGATCTCCTCCTCGCCCGCCCGGGCGCGCACGATGTCCGCGACCACCGGGGTCGAGCACACCTGGTCGGCGCCCGCGAAGGCCATCCCCGCGGTGGCGCGCCAGTGCAGCCGAAGCGCGGGGCTGCGGAAGGGCTCCGCCGAGGGCGTCACGGTGCAGCGCTGCGGACCGGCGTCGCCCGCGCCCGCGTCGGCGGAGCTCGCGTCGGCGGAGACCGCGTCGGCGGAGACCGCGTCGGCGGAGACCGCGGCGTCGGTGAGCGCCGCGTCGCCCGGGGTGATGTCCGACGCGGCATCGCGGCGGGGGAGGTCCGCGGCGACGGGGCGGTCGCCCGCGAGGTCGTTGGTGGGGCGCGCGTCGAGGCGCGACGCGTCGGGCGCGAGCACGCCCTCCTCGGGCGCGCAGCCCAGCGCGAGGGCGGCCAGGGCGACGACACACACCGACGGCTCGCGAGCGCTCATGCGGCGGACAGGAACACACCGACAGCCGCCGTCAACAAGGGCCGCCGGACTTCACCGCCCCGCGGCCAGGCGCCGCGCAGGACAGGCGAGAGGGGGCTGTCAGGTTCTTCCGGGACACCGACGCGCCGTGGCGATAGGTCTCCCCACCATGAACGCCAACGGGACCTTCGAGATCACCATGAGCGCCGCCCCCCCCTACGACGTGGTGGAGGGCGTCTCGCTGGGGCGCGTGAGCAACGACAAGCGTCACCGCACCCGGTTGAGCCCCGGCGGCAGAAGCGACGTCGGGGCAGCGCGTCCATGGGTCGACGGTGTCAAGCACGAAGAGCCGCCGCCCGTCGTGTCCGCTGGTGTCGCGCCGCACACGATGTCACCTTCGGGCACATGGGTGACGCTGCCGCACAGCCCTGGATCGACTACCAGACCTACCTGACCATCGAACGGGAGGCTGACCAGAGGCACGAGTGGCTCGACGGCCGCGTCTACGCCATGGCCGGCGGGTCGATCGCGCACGGCCAGCTCGCGGCCCAGATGATCGGGGAGCTGTTGCGCCTCGCTTCCGCTTGCGGGTGTCGGGTCCACACCGCCGACGTGAAGATCCGCGTCCGCGCCACCGGGCTGGCGACCTACCCCGATGCCTCGGTTGCCTGCGGTCCGACCGAGCTCGACCCCGACGACCGCAACGCGATGGCCAACCCGGCGTTGCTGGTGGAGGTCCTCTCCGACGGAACCGAGGCCTACGATCGCGGCGACAAGTTCGCGCACTACCGCCAGATCCCCTCGCTACGCGACGTCGTGTTCGTCTCGCAGCACGAGGCGCGCGTCGAGGTGTACTCCCGCGACCAGGGCGGCCGCTGGGTGCTCAGCACCGCAAACGCCGGGGAGCGCTTCTCGCTGACGGCCATGGACGGTTCGATCGAGGTCGACCGCGTCTACGCCGACGTCGAGCTCGTCCCCGCGCCACCGCGTGCCGCGCGCGGCTGAGAGCCCCGACGGTCACTTCCGCAGCGGCGTCAGCGCTTCGGGAGCTGCGGGTGCACCCGCCCGATGCCACCGGGGACGGGCATCTGCGGGGGAGGCGGCGGCTGCGGGTGGGGCGGCGGCGGCTGCGGTCGGACGCCGGCGTCCGGCGCCGGAACCGGGTCGGCCCAGGCCTCGGCGAGGCACCCCTGGAGCGCGAGGGCGGTGCCCAGCAGCGCGGCCGCCGTGGGCAGCGTGGTGGTGGCGCGCGCGGGCGTCGGACGGCGAGGCAGCGGCGGCGGGGGCTTCATCGTTGGGGCCGAGCCTACACCGCGAGAGAGCCGCAGGCGAAGCTGTACCCCTCAGGGCGTCGCGGGCGTCGGCTGCCAGCCGTTGCCGTCGACGTCGACGTACACCGGGTTGGTGTACCCGATGGCGCTGCCGCTGCCGACGGGGCTGAGCGAGCCGCCGCGCGCCAGCACCACGTAGAAGCTGTCCCGGGCGGGGCGCGCCCGCACCGTCGCCCGCCACCGCACGACGCCCGCGCGACCCGGCGAGGCGTCCCCCAGGGTCTGCACGAAGGGCTCCGTCGCGGCGGTCGCCACCGCCGCGGTGAAGGCGTCTTCCCCGGCCACGCGGGTCAGCGCCAGCGGGCGCCCGTTCTCGAAGACCACCAGGTCGCGCGCGGTGACCCACGGCGCCGCCTGGAGGGTGATCTCCAGCGGAACCGTCCCGTCGCTGCCCGGGCGCACCACCTCCTGCCAGCCCATGCGGGCCATGCCGTTGACGCGCACGCCCAGCACCAGGCCCGCGGCCACCACCACGCGCTGCCCGCGGATGGCGTCGGCCACCGTCGCCTGGGTCACCCGCTCGGGCGCGTCCTCGTTGACCCGCAGGAGGTTGTGCGGCCAGCCCGATCCGCCGTTGCGCGAGTGCGTGTCGCTGTTGCCCAGCGCGCAGGGGTGCTCGCCCCGCCGCAGGAAGGCGAACCAGTCCTGCATCGTCGGCACCGAGGCCGCGTCGCGGGTGGCTTGCGCGCGCAGCGCCGCGTCGTTGGAGGCGAGGTAGTCCTGGGGATTACCCACCTCGGTATTCACCTCGAGGGCCTCCCAGCCGGTCGCCACGGGGATGGGCGCGCCCGCGGTGGTGCTGCCGGCGAGGGTGAGGGGGTTGAGGTTGATGGTGGTGAAGTACCCCTTGAGCCCGTTGGAGCGCGGGTGCGAGAGGTGCAGCACCGGGTTGCCCGCCTCGGCGCGGATGCGGGTGAAGAGCTGCTGCGCGGTCTGGTCGGCCCAGTACTGCGCGCCGATGAGGGCCGTCGGGTCGGCCGGGTTGATGGTCAGGGGGTAGGCGTTGAAGTGCCCGGTGCCCACCACGGAGATCTCGTTGCCCATCATCGAGCCGAACCACCGCCCCAGGTTGAGCTCGCGGGTGCACGGCGCGAAGTCCGTGACGTTGTCGTGGTCCGTGGTGGCGGCGTACTCCAGGCCCTCGCCGGCGTTCTCCAGCACCCGGTTACAGAGGCTGCGCCCGGAGTCGATGCTGCCCACCGTGTGCTGGTGGAAGTCTCCCGACACCTGCCCCGGCGTGTCGAGCACCCGGCGCACCGTGGCCGTGAGCGTCGCCGCCTCGCCCGCCACCAGGGTCAGGTCGCTCTCGACGGTGTCGTACTCCTCGCCGCGCGACACGATCGCCCGGTAGCGCCCCGGCTTCACCGCCACCCGCTCGGTGCCGCCCAGCGAGTAGATCGCCCGGTGCAGCCCGTACTCCTCGCGCTCGCCCTCGAGGTCGCCCATCCCCGGGTCGGGCGCCTCGGCGGCCACGCCCCGGAGGCTCACCTTCATGGGCGCGCGCACGGTCATCCCGTCGCGCTCGACGGCGTTCAGGTCGAGCGCCAGCGTGGCGCTCTGGCCCACCGTCGGCGCCGCGGTGGCCGTACCCCCGTCGGTGACCGTGACCGTCACGGGCGCGCCGCGGTTGCGCCCCTGGTCGACCGCGAGCAGCGCGTAGCGGCCCGGCGGCAGCGCGAGGCGGTACTGCCCGTCGGCGGCCGCGCGCGCCATCGAGCGCACCGGGGCGCCCATGACATACGGGTCGCTGTATGCGTAGACCAGGGCGCCGGGGGAGGAGACGCCGGCGACGACGCCGTGCGGGTCGCGGCGGATGTTCATCAGGGGCTCGACGACGGAGGTGACGTCGCCCGTGCCGATGGCGATGTAGCGGGTGAACGACGCGGGCTCGCCCCGCCGGGCGGCGACCGAGGGGTAGATCGCGACGGTGCCCGAGGCGTCCACGACGGGGACGCTCATGGTGCCCGTCGACGGGGAGATGGCGTAGGAGACGCGGCGGTTGTTCTCGCCCGGGTCGCCGACGGCGACGAGGTAGCGCGGCGGCGACGAGGCGCGGGTGGCGTCGCCGAAGCCCGTGGCGTCGGTGAAGAGCGTGAGCGCCGAGCCGGCGCCGTAGAACTCCCCGGCCACCGAGGCGGGCACGGCGGCGTTGCTGTTGGACTGCACCTCCGTGCGCACCTCGAGCACCGAGCTGTCGGGGCGGAGGATGTAGTGCGTCACGATGCGCACGTCGCGGTCGCGGGCGAGCCCGTCGAGGATGTTGATGAGCCGCGTGGGGACGTCGCGGCCCACCACCCGGATGGCCGCGGGTCGGCCGCCGGAGCCGTCGCAGGCCACGGTCACCTCCGCGGCGTCGCTGATGCGGTACCCGAAGGTCGGAAACATCTCGCGGAAGATGTCCCCGCCGGGCGCGCCGCGGGGGCGCGCGACGTCCATGTCGATGATGTTGCCGCCGTAGAGGTCGTAGCCGATGGCCCGCAGCTGGCGGGCGGGGTCCACCCTGCCCTGCACGATCACCCGCACCCGGTTGTTGTAGATCCGCAGGTGCCCGACGCGCCCCGACGCCCCTTCGCCCCCGATGAGCTCCCCGGTGGTGGTGATCACCCCGGCGCGCGCCTCGGCGGCGTCGAGGGGCTCGTCGAGGGGCCGCGGGCCCGTCGCCATCGGGCACGCGTAGGGGTCGACGTACGCGGGCAGCGCGCCCACGTCGGGCTTGCCGGGGAGGTCGTCGCCGAGGTCGTTCACCTCGGGCGCGTCGAGGCCCGCGTCGGGCACGTCCCGCGCGGCGCCCGCGTCGGCAGCGGTCGAGGTCGAGTTGCAGGCGAGCAGCAGCAGCGGGGCGAGGGCGAGCAGTCGGCGCATGGCAGCCCGCATGGTGCCACGGCGGGGGGCGCGAGCGGCAGCCGGTCCTGCGCGTGGACTCTCACCGTCGGAGGCACTACGGTCCGCGCAGCCGTGGACCCCTATGACCCCCGATGACCTGAAGACCCCCGTCCCGACCGAGACCGCCGTGCCCGTCGCGGCGCCCCGCGCGCGCCGCCGCGGGGGCTACTCGAAGTACCTCGTGCTCGGCGGCCTCGCGCTGCTCATCGCGGGCATCGCGTCGACCTTCCGGGGTTCGGCCATGGTGTACTCGAAGTACGTCGACGAGGTCACCCGCCCGGCCGAGCGGGCGCGGTGGGTCGGCCGCACGCTGCGGGTCGAAGGGCTGGTGGTGCCGGCGTCCATCGAGCACCGGCCGGGCACGCGGGACTTCCGCTTCCGGGTGACCCGCAACCGCGCCGAGCTGCCGGTGACGTACAGCGGCATCGTGCCCGACACCTTCCGCGACTGCGCCGGGGTGACGGTGCGCGGGGTGCTCGGCGCCGACGGGGTGTTTCGCAGCGACGAGATCGTGGCCAAGTGCCCGAGCAAGTACGAGGCGGCGACGGTGGTCAACGGCGAGTGCATCGTCGGCCTGGCGCCCGAAGCCCCGGGGCGGCGGATGTGAGCGCGGTGGCTTCCCGTGCGTGGGTCGGTGCGCTAGGCTAGGGATCTTCCATGGGCGCGCGCACCTTCGCGATCGGCGATATTCACGGCAACCTGGAGGCGCTCAACCTCCTGCTCGAACGCATCGCGCCCGAGAAGGACGACACGCTGGTCTTCCTCGGCGACTACCTCGACCGGGGCACGCAGTCGAAGGAGACCGTCGAGCGGGTGCGCAGCTTCGTCGACGACCCGCCGTGCAAGGCCGTCGCGCTGCGGGGCAACCACGAAGACATCTGGATCGAGTGCTTCAAGGAGCCCAACGCGGGCTTCCTGCTGCCGCGGGGCAACGGGTGCATGGACTCGTTCCGGTCGTTCACCGGGGCGCCTCCGCTGGAGGAGGGCCAGCCGCTGCGGGCCGAGGAGTTCGTGCAGTACCTCCAGGTGGCGTCGTGGTTTCCCAAGGACGTCGTCGACTGGTTCGAGTCGCTGCCGCTCTGGTACGAAGACGAGCACGCGCTCTTCGTGCACGCGGGCCTCGACGGCCGCGACGCGGAGTGGAAGCACCCCAGGGAGGGCCGCCAGAAGCCCCTGATGTGGATGCGCGAGAGGGGCTTCTACAACGGCTACGAGGGCAAGCGGGTGGTGTTCGGCCACACGCACACGCGCGACCTGCCGCAGGAGCACCGGCGCTACCCCGACGAAGCCCCGAAGGAGCCCGAGCGGGTGTGGCTCCGGGGCGACCTCGTGGGCATCGACACCGGCTGCGGGCGGGCGGGTGTGCTCAGCGCCGTCGAGCTCCCCTCGCTGCGCATCATCGACTCGCGCTGACATGCTGCGCGTCCTTTCACCCATCGCCCTCGCTGCTGGCGCCTTCGGTTGGAGCGCCGCGGAGTACGCCCTCCACCGGCTCATCGGTCACGGCCCCCGGCGGCGTCGCCCGGCCCGCTGGTACCAGCGGGTCACCCCGTCGGGCCTGCTGGCGGAGTTCAACGAAGAGCACCTCGCGCACCACGCCGACCCGACGTACTTCGCGCCCACCGAGCGCAAGGCCGTCGCCGCGGTGGTGAGCACCACCCTCGTCGGCGGCGCGCTGTCGCTGCTCGTGGGCCCGCGGCGGGCGTGGTCCTTCGCGGTGGGCTTCGGGGTGATGTACAGCGCCTACGAGGTGATGCACCGGCGCATCCACACGCACCCGCCCACCGGGCCGTACAGCCGATGGATGCGCCAGCACCACCTGCTGCACCACTTCCGCGCCCCGCGGATGAACCACGGCGTCACCTCCCCCCTCTGGGATCACGCCCTGGGCACCTACAGCGCCAGCTCCGGCCCCCTGCGGGTGCCTGCGAAGCTCTGCCCCCAGTGGATGGTCGACCTCGCCACGGGTCAGGTCCGCGACGCCTACCGCCACGACTACGACGTCGTCTGACGGCGCACCGCCCGCTTCCTACCGGGCGGCCGCGTCCGTGGAGTATCCTCCGCGCCATGCGATCCCACTGGACCCTCGCGGCGCTCGTCGCCTTCAACCTTGCTTGCAACAACGATGACGCCACGGTGACCGACGCAGGCCCGGCGGTCGACGCCCCCGCGGTCAACGACCTGCCCGCGGTGACCGACACCGGGGTCGACGTGCCGCGCGACGTCGGGGTCGACGCCGGGGTGCCGCTGTTCGGGCCGTGCACCACGGTGGCCAATTGCCGGGGCATCACGTCGGCGCAGTGCATCGCGGTGAGCGACGGGTACCCGCAGGGGCAGTGCACCCGCGCGTGCACCAGCGACGCCCAGTGCGGCGCCGGGGCGATGTGCCTCGACTTCGGCACCCGGCGGGTGTGCTTCAAGCGCTGCGAGGCGGTGACCGACTGCCGCGCGGGCTACAACTGCTTCGTCGCGCGGGGCGCGGGCGACGAGGCCGAGCGCGCGTGCTTCCCGTTCTGCACCGAGGACGCGCAGTGCCCGGGCTCGGCGTGCAACCGGTACACGCGCTTCTGCGGGGTGTGCGACGCGGCGCGCCGCGACGCCGGCGGCTGCACCACCCTCGACCAGGACCGCGCGGAGAACGGCGGCACCTGCACCGAGAACTTCGACTGCCGCAGCGGGCGGTGCTTCGAGGAGTTCAACGTGACCAGCGGCGAGGCGAGCGGGTACCTCGACGGGCTGTGCTACTCGCGCTGCACCGTGCCCGAGGCGTCGGAGTACGGTCGCGCGACGTACCCCCGCGGCGACTGCCCCGAGGGGAGCGTCTGCGCCCGCGAGGCGGGCCAGGTCGCCGGCCAGACCGCGCTCTGCCGCCGCTCGTGCACGAGCAACACCGACTGCCGCGGCGGGTACATCTGCCTCAAGGCCTCGCGCGGCGCCGACGCCGGAACCTACGACAACGGCTACTGCGCCCCGATGAACTGCCGCTACATGACCCAGACCTGCCCGAGCGACGCGACGTGCCTCACGACGCGCAGCGACGACGCGGGCGTGCCCTCGAGCGGGCGCTGCATCCGTCCGCCGCCCAGCGACGCGGCCGTCACCGACGCCAGCACCGACGCGACCACCGACGCGCCCGCGAGCGACGCGCCCGCGGGCACCGACGCGGGCGTGACCGACGCGCCCGCGGACGGCGGCTGACCTCACCCCGCGCTGCCGCGCACCCC
>CAIOSS010000906.1 GCA_903860995.1 uncultured delta proteobacterium
AGAGAAACATGGGGAGCGAGCGAGTAGGGAGTGTGACGGCGGTCCGTCTGCGCACACGACATGAGTGCCCATTCCCCCAACGACGCCACCGAAATACCCTCCAATCGATCCGGCTCTGTGCCTCTGTGGCTCTGTGCGAGACCTCTCCTCATGCCATAGGCGTTACGCGGCGATGGGACCGACCCCCCCGGGTGGCGATAGATTCCCCACCGCCATGCGCGACCTCACCCTGTACCGCGACGACTTCTGGATCAGCCCCTACGTGTTCACCTGCGACGTCACCCTGCGGGAGAAGGGCCTCGCGTACGACGTCGTGAGCGTGGCGCTGCAGCGCGGCGAGCAGGGCACCGACGTCTTCGCCGGGGCGAGCGTGACCGCGCGGGTGCCGGCGCTGCGCCACGGGGACTTCGTGGTGGCCGAGTCGAGCGCCATCGTCGAGTACCTGGAGGAGGCCTTCCCCGAGAGCCCGAGGGTGCTCCCGACCGATCCGAAGGAGCGGGCGCGCGCGCGGCAGGTGATGTCGTGGATCCGCAGCGACGACACCTTCCCCATCCGGGAGGAGCGCCCCACGGCGTCGATGTTCTACGCGCGCACCGACCGGGTGCTGAGCGCGGCCGGCGCGCGGGCCGCCACGAAGCTGGTGGACGTCGCCACGCGGCTGCTCGCGCACGGCGGCGAGCACATCGGCCCGGCGTGGAGCATCGCCGACGCCGACCTGGCCTTCATGCTCCAGCGCCTGATGCTGAACGGCGGTGCGCTGCCCGAGCGGGTGCGGGCCTACGCCGAGCGGGTGTGGTCGCGGCCGACGGTGCGGGCCTTCGTCGAGTACGAGCGGCAGCCGTACGTGGCGTACTGAGCCGATGGCCACGACGGCCCGATCGCGCGCCCCGCTGGCCTCCCTCGCCGCCCTGCTCGCGGCCTGCGGCGCCGACCCGGCGCCCGCGCCCACTGGATTCCAGCGCTACGTCCCCGCGGCGGGCACGCCCGCGTCGGTCGCGTACCGCGCGGGCATCACCCGCTACCTCGCCACGGCCGCGCCCACGGACACCGAGGTCCGCGCGAGCGGCGTCACCACCTACACCTTCGACCCGGCGGACGGCCCGGTGTGCATGCGCGGCGGGGAGTTTCGCGCCTCGGTGCGCGAGGGCGCCAGCGACGACCTGCTGATCTTCCTCCAGGGCGGCGGCGCGTGCTGGAGCGACTTCTGCCTCGCGGTCACCGCGGCGCCCGCGGGCATCCCCGCGATGGACCTCCTGCGCACCACCCCCGAAGGGCCGCTGCGCGACTTCGACGTGCTCTACCTGCCCTACTGCGACGGCTCGCTCTTCGCGGGCGACCGCGCCATCGACGAGAACAACGACGGCACCCCCGACCGCGTCCACCACGGGCTCCAGAACCTCTCCGCCGCCCTCACCGTCGGGCACCGGCGCTTCCCCCGGCCGCGGCGCGTGGTGCTCGCGGGCAGCTCCGGCGGAGGCTTCGGCACCATCCTCGCGGCCTTCCTGGTGCGCTACGTCTACCCCGGCGTGCCCCTGTACGTGATCAACGACTCGGGGGTGGGCGTCGCGCGCTCGGGCGACGCGGCCTTCCTCGATCGCCTCATCGACGAGTTCGGGGCGCGCGGGTTCATCCCCGCGGACTGCGCCGACTGCACCCGCGGCGGGCACATCACCGGCCTCGTGCGCTACCTCCTCGACCACGACCCCGACGTGCGCGTGGCGGCGCTGTCGTCCTGGTACGACTTCGTCATCGCCGACCTCTTCCTGCGAACGCCCCCGACGGCCTTCCGCGACGCGCTCGCGGCGGAGACCGGCGCCCTCCACGCGGCGCACCCCGCGCGCTACCGTCGCTTCCTCTACGACGGCAGCGGGCACACGGCGCTGCTGGGCAACGCGACCGGCATCGTCGGCACCAACCTCCGCGCGGTCGAGCTCCCCGCGGGCTTCGCCGCGCAGATCGGCATGATCGAGGTCGAGAGCATGTACACGCTCTCCGTGAACGACCTGACCGTGGCCCGCTGGATCGCCGCGATGGTAGCCGACGACGCCACGGTCTGGGCTGACGTGGTGCAGCCCGCGGGGCCGGCGCCCATGCGCGCGACGCCTGCGCCGTAGCATTGGGGCGGCGAGTTGGTCTAGAGAGGTTCTCGCGATGGCACGATCCCTGGTAGCGCTGGTGCTGGTGGCCGTCGGGCTGGCGGGGTGCGCGCTCGAGAACCCCGGCGTCATCGTCGAGCCCGACGTTCCCGGCGCACCCGTCGATCTGGGCATCGCCGTCGACCTGGGCGACCCGATCGACGCGGGTGAAATCGACACGGGACCCATCGACACGGGTGTCACCGACACGGGTGTCACCGACCGGGGCGTGATCGACACGGGTGTGGTCGACACGGAGGTGGTGGACGCAGGTCCGCCCGACACGGGGATCATCGACGCGGGTCCGCCCGACACCGGGATCATCGACGCGGGTCCGCCCGACACGGGGACCATCGACGCCGGTCCTCCCGACACGGGGACCATCGACGCGGGCCCACCCGACACGGGGACCATCGACGCGGGACCGCCCGACACCGGGGTGATCGACGCGGGTCCACCCGACGCGGGCCCTCCCGATACGGGCGTGGTCGACGTGCCGGTGGACACGGGCGCCGTCGACGTGCCGGTGAGCCCGACCTGCGGCTCGGAGGGTCAGGGCTGCTGCTCGGCGCCCTTCATGGCCTGCCGGGCCAACCTCAGCTGCCTACCGCGCTTCCTGGCACCCAACCAGTGCACGCCCTGCGGGGTAGTCGGCCAGGTCTGCTGCGCGGGCGCCTGCCGCGCCGGCACTTGCCGCTTCGGGTTCTGCGCCCCCTTCTGATGGGCACCGGTCGAAGGCACCGTCACCGCTCGCCGACCCCACGCCCGCCGACCCTCGCCGCCCTCTCCGCGCTGCTCATCACGGAGTTCGTCGACTTCAACGCCATGGGGCGCCTGCTGCGGGTGCGCGGCCTGCGATGACCACCGCGGGCGACCCCCGCGCGCAGGGCGTGCGCGACGTCTTCGCCGAGCCGTTCGCCTTGCGTGGGAGCGACCGGGCCGACCTCGTGGCCTTCCTGCGCGCGCTCACGCCCGGGACGGGGAGTCAGCCGTAGCGGAGCTTCATCGCGAGGATGGTCACGGCGAGCGCCAGGGTGACCACGTTGGCGAGGATGACGGGCCAGGCGGAGAGCAGCACCCCGTACGCGAGCCAGAGCGCGACGCCGACGGTGAACGCGCTGTACATCCCGAGGGACACGCCGCTGGTGTTGCGGGTGCGGTAGAGCAGGCGCGCCTGCGGCACGAGGCTGGCGGTGGTGAGGCTCGCGGCGGCGTAGCCGATGAGTTCGATGCCGGTCATTGGGGTTGGGACCGGGCATGTAGGGAGGGCGTCGCCCCGGACGCCAGCGGAATCGTGGGCTACTACCGCGTCGCGCAAGGATGGGGGCGTCGACGCGGACGTACACAGCCGCGGGCATGCCAGCGCAGGAATGTGGCAGGCGCCCCCAGCTCTGGCGCTGACCTACAGCCGCGTGCGCAGCGTCCACGCCAGGTGGACATACGCCGCCAGGTAACCCAACCCCGCCACGACCACCGTGCCCAGCACCCGCGAGCCCGCCAGCGGCGCCAGCCCGAAGCCGCCGCGGTACTGCACCGTCGAGCCCACCAGGCCCACCCGGTGGTGCAGCACCACGCAGCCCACCAGCCCCGCGGCCGCGAGCCCGATGGCCAGCGCGCTCGGCCGCCGCGGCTGGTGCGCGCGTATCCACCACGCCCCCAGCGCGAAGCCCGCCAGGCCCAGCGCCCCGCACGCCAGCGCCGCCACCAGCAGCGCCGCCGATGGGACCCTCGCCCCGTCCGCCACGTAGCTCAGGGCCCAGTCGGTGTGCCGCGCCAGCACCCAGAAGGCCACCGGCACCGCCACCGCGGCCTCGTGCGTCGCCAGCGCCACGAAGCCCCGGAGCTGCGTCACCCCGCGCGGCGACGACCGCAGCTCGCGCGCGCCCAGCGCCGCGGCCAGCAGGCCCAGCGCGACGCTCCAGCACATCCACGCGAGCAGCGGCATCGACCGCCCGTCAGCCCGCGATGCCGAGCACGTCGCCGATGGTGTAGCGCCCCGGCGCTCGGCCCTTGAGCCACCGCGCGGCCCGCAGCGCGCCCGCGGCGAACACCGCCCGGCTGGTGGCCTTGTGCGTGAGCTCGATGCGCTCGCCGGCGCCCGCGAGCAGCACCGTGTGGTCGCCCACCACGTCGCCGCCCCGCACCGCGTGCATGCCCACCTCGGTCAGCGTGCGCTGCGCCGCCGCGCCGTGGCGCCCGTGCCTCAGGTCGTCGTGGGTGAGGTCGCGGGCCTTCGTCACCACGTCCGCGAGGCGCAGCGCCGTCCCGGAGGGGGCGTCGCGCTTGGCGCGGTGGTGCGTCTCGATGATCTCCACGTCCCAGTCGCTGCCGAGCAGGCGCAGGGTCTCGGCCAGCGCGTGCGCGAGCACCTGCACCCCGAGGGACATGTTGGGCGCCGCCAGCAGGGGGATGACCGACGACGCGTCGCGCAGGGCCGCCTCGGCCTCGGCGCTCAGCCCGGTGGTGCCGACCACGCAGGCCACGCCCGCCGCCGCCGCCGCGCGCACCACGTCGGGCGTCGCGCTCGCGCTGCTGAAGTCGATCACCACGTCGGCGCCCAGCAGGGCCACCGCCGGGTCGCTCACGATGCGCACGCCCCACGGGCGGCCCACCAGCGCGCCCGCGTCGGCGCCCAGCTCGGGCGAGCCCGCGCGCTCCAGCGCGCCGACCAGCTTGGTGTGCTCCGAGGAAGCGACCTGCTCCAGGAGCAGGCGGCCCATGCGCCCCGACGCGCCCGCGATGGCGATCTTCAGCATGGTCAGCCGCCCTGCACGCCGTAGGCGCGGAGCGCCGCGACGGTCTTCGCGATCGAGGCCTCCGCCGGCCAGGCCATCGGCAGCCTGATCTCCGCGGGGATCTTCCCCATCCACGCGAGCGCGGCCTTCACGGGGCCGGGGTTGGTCTCCACGAACATCGCGTCGTACACGCCGAGCAGCGCCTGCTGCCGCCGCCGCGCGCCCGCCACGTCGCCCTGGAGGAAGGCCGTCACCACGCCCTGCACCGCCGCGGGCACCACGTTGCTGGCCACGGAGATCACGCCCCGCGCGCCGCAGGCCATCATGCCGAGGGTGAGCGCGTCGTCGCCGCAGAGCACCGTCAGCCGGTCGCCCAGCGCCGCGATGATCGACTGCGCGCGCAGGATATTGCCCGTGGCCTCCTTGAGGGCGACCACGCGGGGGCAGTGCTTCGCGATCTCGACCATGGTCTCGACGGCGAGGTCGGCGGTGCCGCGGGTGGGCACGTTGTAGAGCACCAGCGGCAGCCCGGTGGCGTCGTGGACGGCGCGCACGTGGCCCAGCAGCCCGGCCTGCGAGGGCTTGTTGTAGTAGGGCATGACCACCATGGCGGCGTCGGCCCCGAGGGCCTCGGCGGCCCTGGTGCGGGCGACGGTCTCGGCGGTGGCGTTGGTGCCCGTGCCCGCGATGACCGGCACGCGCCCGGCCGCCACGCGGATGACCGCGGCGATGATCTCCTTCGCCTCGGCGGCGGTGACCGTCGGCGACTCGCCCGTGGTGCCGCAGGGGACCAGGCCCCCGATGCCCTCGGCCACCTGCCACGCGGCGAAGGCCTCGACCGCCGCGAGGTCGACCTCGCCCCCGCGGAAGGGGGTCACCATCGCCGTAAACGCACCATCCAGCCGCAGCGCCATCGTCACACCTATTGGGCCGCGCGCGAGCACCGTCGTCGCGCGCGGGGGGGCCACCCATACCCGAAGCGCCCGGCTTCTACCAAACGACGCCCGAGAGCGCGTCGTCGATGAGCTCGTCGGCGGGCCAGCCGTAGCGCCGCGCGCGGGCCGCGGGGTCGGCGCCCGCGAGGAGGGCGCGCAGGGCGGCGTGGTGGTCGGCGACGCGGCCGCGGGCGTAGTCGGCGGCGGAGCCCTCGCGGACGAGGAAGGGCCAGTCCGAGGCGGCCATGAGGCAGAGCTCGCGCAGGCCCTGGCGGCGCGCGGCGGGGCCGAGCGCCGAGGCGTGGAGCATCGCGGCGGACCCGTCGGCGGCGTGGAGCATCGCGGTGGTGCTCGGGTGCACCCAGCGCGCGAGGTGCCCGCCTTCGCCCCAGGTGCTCGCGTTGGGGGTGACGCGCGGGTGCGATCCATACCGGGAGAGGTAATCCGTGGGGGTGATGGCGCGCGGTCCGAGGGCGGCGAGGAGGGCGGCGAGGAAGGAGGTCCCCTCGGCCCACCAGTGGCCGAAGAGCTCGGCGTCGTAGGGGGCGAGCACGACCGGGGCGTGGACGCCGCGGAGGGCGAGCGCGTCGAGGCGGCGGGCGCAGCGGTCGGCGAAGTCGCGGGCGTGGGCGACGGCGAGGGAGCGGGCGAGGGTGGGGTTCCAGGGTTGTTTGGGCGAGCCGGCGTGGTCGGTGACGCGCCAGAGCTTGAGCCCGGTGGGGGTGCGCGAGCCGTCGGCGGCGAGGAAGTCCACGAGGAGGGAGCGCGGCGCGCGGAGCCCGACGTCCTCGTGGAAGTCACGGTAGAGCGGGTGCGAGGGGTATCCCGTGGTGCGGCTCCACACCGAGGCGGCGGCGTCGACGTCGCGGCCGAAGCAGGCGACGCCCGCGGGGGTGACCACCGGGCGCGCGGTGGCGTCGGGTGGCCGGGGGTGCCCATAGAGCAGCGCGTGGGACTCCAGCGCGGTGACGTAGAGCCCGCGGCTGGCGAGGGCGACGTCGACCCCGGGCGCGACGCCGCACTCGGGGAGCCAGAATCCGTCGGGCGGCGACCCGAAGCGGCGGGTGTGGGTAGCCACCGCGAGGGCGACCTGGGCGTCGACGAACCACGGGTGCTGGGACCAGAGCGGGAGCAGGGCGTGGGTGAGGGCGGTGGTCCAGAGGGAGAGGCGCCCGGCGCGGGCGAGGCGGGCGAAGGCGCCGGGGAGGTCCGCCCCGATACGCGACCAGGTAAGCCGGGCGTGGCGGAGGGCGGCGGCGTGGGCGTCGAGGGCCGGGCGCGGGAGCTCGGGGCGCTCGAGGAGCGCGCGGCCGAGGGCGTCGAGTCGGTCGAGGTGGCGCTCGAAGCGGGCGCGCAGGAGGGCGTCGTCGAGCATGGCGACGAGGGTGGGCGAGAGCGAGAGGGTGATGCGCGCGGGGTTGTGGGCGTCGAGGCCGTCGAGCACGGCGACGAGGGGGAGGTAGCACTCCAGCATGGCCTCGAAGAGCCAGCGCTCCTCGAGGTGGTCGGCGTGCTCGGGGTGGCGCACATAGGGGAGGTGCGCGTGCAGGACGAGGAGGACGCCGCCGAGGGATGGGCTCACGGAGGATGTCGGTTGTATCAGAGACTGCAGGCACGCGCGGGGGCTCCCCGTCGCCCCCCGTGCTGTGGGCCGCGAAGCGACGATCCGCCGCGCCCGACGGGTGATCGCCGGTGATATGACACCCGCGCGATGACCCACGAAGCCCCCGCGCCCGTCCGCTTCGAGCCCGCCGACCTGGGCCTCTTCGCCGCCGCCAGCCACGACGTCAACCCGCTGCACCTCTCGGCCGCGTACGCTCGCCGCACGGCCTTCGGCGAGCGCGTGGTCTTCGGCGTGCTCGGCGCGCTGGCGGCCCTCGGGCGCCTCTCACCGCAGCCCGGGCGCTCGCTCGCGAAGCTCTCGGTGGAGTTCGCCGGGCCGATGTTCGAGGGCGTCGGCTACGCCGTCGAGGTGGACGAGTCGTCGCCCCTCCGCGCGAAGGTGAAGCTCCGCGATGGCCGCCGCGTGGTGCTCCGATTGACCGCCCGCTTCCGCGACGCCGTCGCCGTCGCCGCGACGCCCGCCGGGGACGCCCTTCCCCCGCCGCGCGCCGAGGCCGCCGACCACCCCGACGCCGCCCTCGTCGCGGGCCTCGCGCTCACAGGCCGCTACGCCGCCGCGCCCTCCGCCCTCGCCGCGCTGCTCGCCCGCTTCGAGCTCAGCCCCCGCGGGGTGGGCTCCCGCCACGCCGAGGCCCTGCTCCTCGCCAGCTACCTCGTGGGCATGGAACTCCCCGGCCGCCGCGCCCTCTTCTCCGACCTCGCGCTCGACTTCGACGCCGCCTCCGAGCTCCCGCCCGACCCCACGGCGCCGCTCGACTGGACCCTGCGCCTCGACGCCATGCACCCCGACTTCGGGATGCTGTCGATGTCCGTCGCCACCTCCATCGCAGGCGCCCCCGCCGCGCGCGGCAAGCTCACCGCCTTCGCGCGCCACGAGCTCCCGCCCGCCTCCGACGACGCGCTCGAAGCAGCCGTCGGTCGCTCCGAGGCGCTGCTGGGTCGCGTGGCGCTGGTGACCGGCGCCAGCCGCGGCCTCGGCGCGTCCATCGCGCACGCCCTCGCGCTCCACGGGTGCACGGTGATCGGCACCTACCTCAGCTCGGCCGCCGAGGCCGAGGCCCTCGCGGCGAGGCTCACCTCCACCCCCGGTCGCTTCATCCCGCTGCAGGGCGACGCGGGCGACCCGGCGTGGGCGGCGGCGACGCGCGCGACCCTCCTCGCCGAGCACGGGCGCCTCGACCTCCTCATCTGCAACGCGTGCCCCGCGCTGCGGCCGCTGTGGCTCGAGCCCGCGTCGGCGCAGCGCATCACCGAGCACGTCGCGCGCAGCGTGGCGATGGTCGCAGTGCCGCTCTCGCACCTGCTCGACCTCGTGGCGGCGCAGCGCGGCAGCGCGGTGGTGGTGTCGTCGTCGGCGGTCGTCGACCCGCCCGCGGAGTGGCCCCACTACGTCGCCGCGAAGTGCGCGGTGGAGGCCCTGGCCCGCGTCGCCGCAGTGGAGCAGCCCGAGGCGCGGCTGCTGGTGGTGCGCCCGCCGAAGCTGCTCACCGAGCTGGTGAACACCCCGATGGGCCGGCACGACGCGCTCGCGCCGGAGCACTTCGCCGCGCGCCTGGTGCGCCGGCTGATGGACCCGGGCGAGCCCTCGCGGGACGTGGTGCTCGAGCTCGGGTGATCGGCGCACGCGCGGGCGTCGGTGAGGCTGACGCAGTCCCACGTACCGTGGCAGTGTGCGGGGCCATGACGTCGAGCGCGCGACGGGTTCACACGGTGCACTACCCGGAGACTGATCACATGGGGGAGGACTTCCTGCAGCGCGCCATCGCGGAGGCGCTGCGGCCGCTCATCGCGCGGTGGTTCAAGTCGCGGCGGGTGAAGGCCTTCACGGGGGCGGATCAGTTTCTCTACTGGGTCGAGGGTGACCCTACGCGGCGCGTGGCGCCGGACGTGTACGTGCTGCCGAAGGTGGACCCGGAGTCGGTGCCATCGTCGTGGCAGCTGTGGGAGGTGGGTCCGCCGTCCTTCGCGCTGGAGGTCGTCTCGCGCGACGTGGGCAAGGACTACGAAGACGCGCCCGCGGAGTACGCCGCCATGGGCGCCAGGGAGCTGGTGATCTTCGACCCGGGCGCGACGGCGCGCAGCCGCACGCGGGTGCGCTGGCAGGTGTACCGGCGGCTGGCGCGGCGAGGCTTCGTGCGCGTGGCGCAGACCATGAGCGACCGCGTGGAGGTGGCCTCGCTGGGATGCTGGCTGCGCGCCATGGGCGAGGGCCGCGACGCGCGCCTGCGGCTGGGCACCGGCGTCGATGGGGAGACGCTGTTCTTGACCGAGGCCGAGGCGGCGCACGCGCGGGCCGAGAGCGCCGAGGCGGAGGTCGCTCGCCTGCGAGCGCTGCTGGCGGTTCAGAACGCGAAGTAGATGAACTTCAGCCCCGGCCCCTGGAGGAAGATCGCCACCGCCACCAGGAAGAGCCCGATGCCCACGGACCGCCCCACGTCGCCTGCGAGCTCACGGTACTTCATTGGACAACCCCTCAGACCCCCGTCACCGCGCGCAGCCACTGTAGCCCCATGGCCGCCGTGGGCACCGCGAAGAGCAGGTGGCTCAATACCGAGTTGAGCACCACGAAGCCCCAGCCCGCGACCGACCACGCCCGCGACTTCGCCAGCCGCTTGCCCCACGGTTTACGCCCGAAGAGCTGGCGATAGACCATGTAGCCCGCCAGCAGCGCGCCGTGCCACACGCCGAAGATCAGGTAGCGCAGCTCCAGGCCGTGCCACAGCCCGAGGATCACCATGCTGCTGAAGGCCGCCAGCGGGGCGCCGTAGGTCCACCCCCGCCAACGGATGGCCAAGGGGTTGAACACGTAGTCCCGCACCCATGCCGACAGGCTGATGTGCCAGCGCTGCCAATAGTCACTGATGTTGTCCGCCAGGTACGGTCGATGGAAGTTCTCCGGGACCTTCACCCCGAAGAGCCGGCTGATCCCGATGACGATGTCGCTGTATCCCGATAGATCGAAGAACAGGTAGACCCAGTAGAGCGCCGCGCCCAGCACCAGCGGCGCCCGCGCCCCCGCGGCGATGAGCCCGGGGTTCAGGTTGAAGAGCGCGAAGGCCCCGAGGGGGTTGGCCACCAGGGCCTTCTTGGCGACGCCCCACAGGATGCGTCGTACCGCCCACGCCACGTCGTCCGGGGCGATGCGCCCGGGGGCGTTGATGTCCCGGGTGAAGTCCTCGTAGCGCCGCATCGGGCCGATGACCCGCGTCGGGAAGAAGAGGTTGAACACCACGTGGCTCCACCACGAGCCGGGCTCCTCGGTGCGCCCAAGGTAGAGGTCGGCGAGGTGCGCGATGCCCTCGAACATCATGAAGCTCAGGCCCAGCGGCGCGAGCAGGGGGTTGGGCATCCACCAGCGCAGCCCTACGGCCGCGGTCGGGTCGTAGCCCGACCAGAGCGCGAGGTAGCGGAAGAGCACGAAGTACCCGAAGAAGGAGGCCACGCCGAGCGCGCACACCACCCCCCGCTTCTCCTCCGGGCGCGACATCATCCAGCGGCCGAAGAGGTACGTCGTCGTGGCCATCGCCACCGCGACCACCGCGTGCCACCACACGCCGAAGGTGAACCACAGCACCGTGGCCCCGACGAGCGCGACCTGGCGCAGCCGCGGCGACGGCAGCGCGTAGTAGAGCGCCACGCTCGCCGCCGAGAAGACCAGGAAGGTCCAGCTCAGGAGGTTCATGGTCGGGCGCCCAGAGGGGGGAGCCGGGTGGAGAGGAAGGCCGCGAGGTGACGCCCCATCACGTGGGCGCCGAGCGGCGTGAGGTGCGCCCGGTCGAGGTACCCGTCGTCGGGCAGCTCGGGGGCGTCGAGCACCTCCATCCCGTCGGCGCGCATCCGGGCGAGCAGGGTCTCGCGGAAGGCCCGCAGCCGGGCGATGTCCTCCTCGGACATGAAATGAAACTCCCGCTGGAAGGGCAGGTTGAGCGGGGCCTCGTAGAAGACCAGCGGCACCCCCGCGACGCGCGCGAGGCGGGCGAGCAGCACGAGCGGGCGGTAGGCCACCTCGTCGACGCGGGTGCCGGTGACCGTGAGCCGCTGGATGGCGCTCGGGACCTGCCCGTCGCGGTAGGCCCGGCGCCACGGCAGCTTGCCCACGTTGGTGCTCTGCCCCTGGAAGCGCCGCGGGAGCACCCCCGCCGCCGCCGCCCCGCGCCGCAGCGTCCACGCGATGTTCATGGGCGGAAACTGCTCGTCGATCCAGAGGTGCGCGCGGATGCGGTAGGCCCGCCACGCGCGGTGGGCCAGCGCGCTGAGCGAGTCCTCCACCCGGCGCTGGAAGCTCGGGCGCATCCCCGCGGCGTCGAGGAGCCGCCGCTGCTCGGCGTTGGCCGCGAGGAGCATCGGGAGCTCGTCGTCGCCGATCTCGTCGGGCGGGTGCCCGACGCCCTCCACGAAGTTGTGCGGCTGCAGCTCGACCAGCAGCATCCGCAGCGGGCGCGTCCCCATCGCCGCCGCCACGGGGAGCACGTCGCGCGGCCCGCCGCCCGCCTGCGACAGGTTGAACACCGGCCGCCGGTCGCCCGCGTGCCGCAGCAGCGCGCCCACGTTGGCGGGCACGGTCTCGTCGTCGGAGACGCCCGCGCCGTAGGTGATGGACGAGCCCGCGAGGCCGACGGCCTCCCGCCGCGCCGCGTCGGGCGCGTGGAGCATCACCCGCCGCGAGCCGTCGGCGGCGGCGATGCTGGGCCCGTTGCGCAGCGCCCCGTCGAGCAGGCGCGCGTCGAGGCGGCGCTCGGGCCGTCCATCGACGGAGCGGCGCTGGCGGCGAGCACCTACCTGGACGCCGTCATCAAGTGCGCGGCGCGGCAGCGCTGCTGCGCTTGGGGGGCGGTTGGTCGTGGGGCGAAGGCCAGGGCCTGAGCCGAGCACGGCAGCCGAGGGCTCGCGGCGTGTGGGCCGTCGCCGCGCCGGCCGCGCATCATTTCCCGCTGCGCGCG
>CAIOSS010000907.1 GCA_903860995.1 uncultured delta proteobacterium
CGCGTGGTGGTGGCGACGCCGTGCGTGCGCTTCGAGGCCGTGGTGGCCGACGGGGCCGTGCTGCCCGCGCTGGAGCTCGACGTCGAAGACCGCGGGGACGATCCGCCAGGGGCGCGCTGGGTGCTCCGCCGCGGCGCGCGGCTGCGGTGGTCGGACGGCAGCCCCGCGGGGCGGGCGGCGGCCACGGCGCGGCTGACGGACGTCGGTCGGGCGACGGAGGGAGGGCGGTGCTTCCGGGTGCCGCTGCGGGTGATCGGCGGCCCGACCGGCGCGGCCCCGCTGGAGGTCGAGCTGTGCGCCGACGCCGGGGACGTCACCGAGGCGCCGCGCTGACCCCCGCGGGTTGACACCCCTCCCGCGGCGATGCTCTCACCGCTGGATCATGAGCCCGCCCCATCGCCCTGGCATCCAGTGGTTCCGCGGGCTCGGGGTCCTCACGGGCCTCGGCATGACCGCGGGCTTCGGCGCGATCACGCTCCACACGGCGCGGGAGTACCTCGCGTTCCCTGCGGCGCCGCGGCTCATCACGGTCGCGGAGGCCACCGCGAGCGCGCAGGCCGCGCGGGGCTTCCGTGGGCGGCACGTGGAGGTGCTCCTCCCGATCGAGGACGTCACCCACGTGGTGGTCAACGGCATCCAGAGCGGCACCTCCCGGCTGGGCCTACAAGCACTCCGCGACGGGCAAGCGCGCCGAGGTGATGGCGTCGGTGATGGAGCAGCCCATCGTGTTCGACGGCTTCCTCGTGGGGGTGCACCCCGACGGAGACCCGAAGACCCTGGTGATCCTCCAGGAGGGCTTCGCGCCCTTCGGGTTGAGCGACGAGGAGGAGGCGCGCGTGGAGGAGGCGCTCGCGGCGAGGGTGGCGGCGCAGGAGGTCAGCGCGGGTAGCGGGTGAAGCGCCACGGCAGCCAGAGCCCGGGCTCGGCTCCGGTCGACGGGCTGCCGGCGTAGTCGGCGCAGCGCCGCGCGTCGGCCTCGTCTTCGTACAGCCCGTGGGCGTTGGGGACGACGCCGAGCGCGTCGCGAAACGCCCGCTCCAGGCCGTTGCAGACGAAGGAGTGAAAGCCTCCGTGCTCGTACCCGAGCACCTCGAAGCCGAGGGTCTCTCCACCGGGCGCCGCGGGCTCCCCGCGTCGCAGGGCCTCGTCGACGCCCGACGGCGACGCGCCCGCCGCGGCACCGGCCGTGGCGAGGAGCACCGCCGCGAGGTCGTCGGGCAGCGCGATGCCCGCCACGAAGACCTCGACCGTCGGCGGGATGAACTGCCGCGCGAAGGCCCGCGCGTCGTCGAGCGCGAAGAACACGTCGGGCCACCCGACGACGCCCAGCTCGAAGGCCGCCGTGGTCCAGGCGATGGCGTCCTCGGTCGTGGCCGCGTCGAGCCCGAGGGCCTCCGCCGCGCCCGCGCGCTCGGCGTCGGAGTGCGTCGCCCAGGCGAGCGCCCAGGCGCCCGGGGCCTTGGCGACGAGGCAGTCGCAGGCGCTCACCAGCCGCGGTGGGAGCAGCTCGGCGGCCATCCACGCGTCGTCGCGCGCCCCGTAGCGAGCGACGAAATACCCTCCTGCGACGAAGCGTCGTGCGTCCATGCCAGCGCCGGTCAGGCTACGTGAACGCGGCGGGGCGCGCTCGGCGCCGCTGACAACCTGGGCCGCTTCGTGTAACCGCGTCGCGTCATGGCCCCCGCCGTCCCCGAGATCGTGTCCGATGTCGTCCCCGCCGCCGAGGCCCACGCGATGCTGCTCGACGACGCCCACGGTGACTTCGGGAAGATTCCCGTGGCCCGACTCGTCGATCACATCCTCGCGGTCACGGAAGACGCCGACTGGCCGGTTCGCAAGGCGGCCTCGCGGCGCTCTCGCGGCGCTACAGCTTCGCCGTCCGCGACGGGCTCGCCGTCACGCGCTCGCCCGTACGCGGCGCCGTGTTCGGGGAGTACCGTACCGGACGCGTCGCCAAGGAGAAGTCGAAGGACTCCGCGCGCCCCTACGTGACGGCCCTCGCGTCGCTCGCGCCGCTCCGGACCTCGTGCGGGTGCTCGGACTTCCTCCGGTCGTCGCTCGGCCTCTGCAAGCACGGGCTCGTGGTCCTCGAACACCTCGCGCGCACCAACGCCCTCGCGAAGGCTGACGGCCGCCGCGCACCGGCGCCGAAGGTCCCGCGCCTCACCTGGGATCCGGTGCACCCTCCGCGTGCGTCCGACGACCGGCTTCTCCGCGTGCGCTACGAGAGCGTCGGAGGCGCACGGTCACCTACGGGATTCCGGGGAGCCACGCCCGATGCCGCCACGCTTGCGGACGCCTCGAAGCGCCTTCGCTTCATCCACCGTCTGCGCGGCGCGTTGGCCGACGGAGCGCTCGTCGGAGACCCCGCGGTGCTTCGCCTGCTCGACGAAGAGCACCCGCGCGCCACCCGTCGTCACGCGGGAGAAGCCGCGCTCGGCCGCGCCACGAAGTGCCTCGCGAGCCTTCGCCGAAAGCTCTATCCGTACCAGGTCCAAGGGGTGGAGCGCTTCCTCTCCCGCGGGCGCCTGCTGCTCGCCGACGACATGGGGCTCGGCAAGACCACGCAGGCCATCGCCGCGTGCCACGCGCTCCACGGGGCCGGGCTCGCGAAGCGCGGGATCCTCATCGTACCGGCCTCGTTGAAGCCGCAGTGGAAGCGGGAGTGGGACGCCACGACGGACGTCTCGTTGACGCGCGTGGACGGATCGCCCGAAGAGCGCAATCGCATCTATGCCGACACGAAGTCGGGGTTCCTCGTCATCGGATACGAGCAGCTCTTGCGGGACCTGGAGGGCGTGCGACGGTTCGCGCCGGACATCGTGGTGCTCGACGAGGCGCAGCGCATCAAGAACTGGGCGACGAAGTCGGCGGCGTACGTGAAGTCGCTCGAGGCGCCGTACCGCCTGGTGCTCACTGGGACCCCGATGGAGAACCGCTTCGACGAGCTCGCGTCGATCATGGACTTCGTGGACGACGTGGCCCTCGAGCCGAAGTGGCGGCTCACCCCGCTGCACCAGCTCGAGCGCGGCGATGGCGCCTCCGGGCGCGGAGGCGCGCGCAACCTCGACCTCCTCCGCGGACGGCTCGCGGGGTCGATGCTGCGCCGGGTACGGCACGACGTGCTGTCGCAATTGCCTCCCCGCACGGACACGCGCGTGCCGGTGGAGATGACGCCCGCGCAGGTCGAGCGTCACGACGAGTTCCTCCAGCCCATCGCCCAGATCGTGCACCGGAGCCTGCGAAGGCCGCTGTCGCAGCCCGAGTTCTTGAAGCTGATGTCCATGCTGACGATGCAGCGCATCCTCTGC
>CAIOSS010000908.1 GCA_903860995.1 uncultured delta proteobacterium
ACCTCGCGGTCGTACGCCACGATCGACGACCACACCTTCCCCTGCGCCGGAACTGCCGGTGTCTCCGGCTCCCCCCGTCGCCCCATCACCACCCGCACGGCGTCGGTCGTTGGCGGCCGCTGCTGTCCGAAGAGAATCACCGTCGGCGTACCATGGCCCGGGATGTACGCTCCCGATGTGTCGACCACCTCGGTGAGGTCGAGCCACGGCAGCACCTTCTCGACGAGCCCCTTGCCGAACTCCCGCTTGATGAAGCTGTTGGAGTTGATGAGTCCAACATACCCGTCGTCGACCGCCAGCTTGAAGAAGCGCTCGGTGAACGGCGCTGCGAGTGCATAGTTCATCCGCGCGCTATCCGGATACCCCTTCCGGTACGTCTCCCGCAGCGCGGCGTCTCGGCACACGATGTACGGCGGATTCCCCACCACTGCGTGATACCGCTGTCGGAAGACGTGGTTCACCGCGGGCGGATCCACGAAGTCGAACGCGCGCGGCCCCCACGTGGCCTGCGCGTCGGCGTCGAGGGCGAGCTCCATCAGCGAGCGGTCCCCTTCGGCGCCGAGGAGCAGCGAGTCGGCCACCACCACGTTGCGCGTGAGCGGCGGCAGCTCCGGCGCGTCGGCGATGCGCGTCACCCCGCACAGCTCGACGTACGCCAGCAGCAGCCGAAACCGCGCGATGGCCACCGCGTAGGGGTTGATGTCGCTGCCGTAGACGCGCCCGAGGGCGGCGAGGGCGACGTCGCGGAGGTCGTCCGCGGGCCGCGCCTCGCGCATCCACCCGACGACGCGCTGGAACGACCCCAGCAGGAAGTGCCCCGACCCGCAGGTGGGATCGATGACCCGCACCGCGGCGAGTCCGAACTCCGCGACGGAGGGGTCGAGGGTGCGGTCGAGGATGAAGCGCTCGACGAAATCGGGCGTCTGGAGCAGGGCGTAGCGCTCGCGCACCTCGGCCGAGAGGTCTTGATAGAGGTCGCCGAGGAAGCGGGTGTCGGCGTCGTCGAAGCGCCAGGTGAGGGCGCCGGTGGCGTCGGCGTCGCGCAGCAGCGTGAAGAGCGCGAGCACGGCGGCGTGCGACGGACCGAGCTTCCACGCGGGGTTGCCCGATGGGCCGAGCAGGTCGCGGAGCACGGGCGCGTGGGCCACCTCGTTGAACACGGCTGCGAGGTAGTCGCGCGCGCCGAGGCCCGCGAACATCTCGTAGAACAGCCGCTCGCTGTCGGTGGCGTCTCCCCCCGCGAGGCGGCGCTGCGCGACGAGGCCGCGGTCTTCGAGCACGCGCACGAAGACGGCCGAGAGCACCCACGCGACGGCGATCTGGGTGAGGGTCTGGTCGGTCCACTCGGGGAGCGCCGCGGCGGTGCGCTTCTGGGCGCGCTCGTAGGACCACCGCTCGGCGAGCACCGCGGCCACGGCGGGCTCCTGCGCGCGCAGGCGCAGGTCGGGGAGGAGGGTCTTCTCGAGGTAGCCCGCGAGGGCCTGGGTGCGCGTGAGGGGCGCCTTGCGGCGGGGTCCGGCCATGATGGCGCGGACGGTACGCGCCGCGCGCGCCGGGTGTACAGAGGGCGCGACACGCGGCGAAGCGATGGGACCGTCGAGGATCGATTGACGCCGCGAGCGCGGTGCCGTTAGCGTCCGCGCATGGGGATGGGAATGCGGGGTTGGGGCGTCGTGGTGCTCGCCGTCACGGCGGGCGGTTGTCTCTTTCAAGTCGACGATCGTCGCGGCGGCGGCGGCGGCGGCGGCACGGTCTACCCGGACGCGGGCGGTGTCGTTGCGCCCGTCGATCCGCGGCCACCGGCGGAGCGCGCGTGCCCGACCGGCGGCGTGCTGACCGCGCGGCTGTGGCGGGTGTACGCGACGCCGCGTCAGCCCGACGGATCGGTGTGGGACGGCCTGAGCGCCGGCAAGCAGGAGCTGCTCTGCCGCGTGACGGGTCAGGCGGTGCGCGCGGCCGTCCGCTATGGGCTCAACGAATGGGTACCGGGGAGCGGCACGACCTTCGACCAGTATGCCGGGTCGAGATTCCAGAGCATCGTCGCGGAGCAGTGCGGCGTCGGCTTGAACTGGTTGCAGGAGCAATACGAGGGGCCGGACCTGTTCGCGCTGGGATCCGCGCCCGGGGCGGTGCCCTTCCAGAGCCTGGCGGAGCAGGACACCTGGCAGGCCCCTCGGGTCGCAGCCTCGTGGAGCAACGCGGTGTGGCGGGTTCCGTGCGGCGACGTCTCGACCACGGTGTCGTACGAGGTCCGCGACGAAGACCTCGCGTTCGACGACCAGGTCGAAACCACGACGAGCTTCGCGCCGGGCGCCGCTCCTCCGCAGGCGCTTTGCAACGGGTGGGGCTGGCTCGAGGGACGAGAAGGGCTCGTCGGCACGCTCGTCCGCTTCGATGTCTCCCAGGCGACGCAGGCGTGCGAGGGGCTCTTCGCAAACTCGTTCCGCGAGCTGGTGATCCCGCCGACCCCGCTGCTCCCCGAGCCGCCCGGCGGTCCCACCGCGGCGGGCAACGGCGGCCCGTGACGGATCGTTGATCGCGGCACCGGGCCAGGCGCGTCACAGTTCAACGGTACAGCCCCGACGACGGTCGCTCTTCTCGCGACTCGCGGTTGGCCGGGGCTCCTCCTTGACGCACCCAACCACGTGAAGTGGGCTACCCGCCCCCTCCGACAGCCCCCCCGTCCTCGTTCATGCTGCGGCCCACAACAGGGGAACATCGTAGGGGCGGAGGGCTTCGTCCAACGTCACCAGGGTCAACCCCTCCGTTCGGGCCTGGGCGACGAGGAGCCGGTCGAACGGGTCGCGGTGGTGCATCGGAAGGCCCGCGGCCTCGATGACGTGGTCCATTTCGATGGGCAGGACCCGCGCCCGGAGCTCACGGGCGGCTTCGTCCACCAATGCCGGGACTCCCGCGTTCAGCGGCAGCTTGCCCATGGCGTGCTTGATGCCGACCTCCCAGATGCTGGCGACCGATAGCACGATCTCAGTGGCATCCACGATGGCGGACCTCACCGTTGGGCTCACACGCTCAGGACTCCCGAGGGACCACAGCCAGATGTGCGTGTCGAGCAACAGGCGGCTCCCCTGGGCCCTCCGAGAACGCCGTCATCCTCGCCCTCGAAGTACCGTTGGACCTCCGGGGGGCAGGGGAGCGTCGAAGTCCTCGGGCACGGTGAACTGGCCCGCGAGGGTGCCCAACCGACGGGCTGGTGTCGCCACGTTCTCCGGTCGTGACCGGGCCTTGAGGAACTCCACGAAGTCCAACACCTCCGCCTGCTTCTCGGGCGGCAGGGCGGCGGTGATCTCTGCGACGCGGTTGGCGATGGAGTTCATGGGTTGGCCGTCTTCTCGGCGCCTTTCTCCGGCAACGCTAGCACGCGGTCGAGCCTCGCCGGGAGCGGTTCAGGGGGCGGCGGACACCGTGAAACCAGATCACCTCGCCGTTCGTGGCGCACCGGAACGGGAAGTGAAATCCGCGGTAGTCGTCTGGGCTCTCGGTGTAGCCGTAGCCCTACTGCGTCACCCTTCGCCGCGGTGCCGGTTCTCCACCCACGCGCGCGGCACGTCCATGCGCTGCGCCGGCGAGTACATCGGCACCGGCAGCGGCCCGACCGCGCCCCCGTCGACCGCCACCCCGACGCCCTCCCCAAACCGCGGCACCACCAGGAACACCGCCGGCCCATCGTCCCTCCGCGCCGCGTCGAGCAGCCCCTGGAGCAGCGCCCCGAGGCCGAAGCGCGCAGCCGCGCCCAGTCGCGCCCGGACGGCCCTTCGCGGTCGGCGCGGTGGTTCAGCCGCCCGGCCGCCCGCTCGGATCGGTCGGTTCCAGCGCGATGCCGCGGTACACCCGGTCGACGTCGAGGACGCCGCCGAGCGAGGCCACCGCTACGGACTCCCCCTCACTGGCCTCGCTCATCACCCAGCGCCCGGCCGCGTCGCGCGAGTACACCTCGATGTGCCGGTCGTGTTGCGACACGAGCACGTAGTCCCGCAGCGACTCCAGCGCGCGGTAGTGCCGAAACTTCCCGACGCGATCCCAACGCTCGGTGGAGTCGGAGAGCACCTCGACGATCACCAGCGGGTTGGTGACCGCGTTCGGGTCCTCGTCATCGCGGGAGGGCTCCCCGCACACGACCACCGCATCGGCATAGCTCGCGAGCTTCGTCTTCGGCACGCGCAGCTTGAGGTCCGACGAGTGCGCGACGCACGGGCGGTCCCCGATCAGCGCGTCGAGGGCGGCGATCATCCGACCCGAGAGGCCGCTGTGCGTCGGCGTTCCGCCGGCCATCGCGTAGACCTGCCCGTCGAGCCACTCGTGCTTCTGATCGGTCGCCCGCTCGATCGCGAGGTACTCTGAGTAGGTCGTGCTGGGGTTGGTCGCCGGGTCGCCCATCGTCGCTCCGTCGCGCCGACGATGCCACAGCCGGGCCTCGTCCGTCGCGGCCGGCCCCCGGCGTGCCCGAGTCGCGACGGATCTCCCGAGGGTCGTCATCGCGCGGGTGGCTGAATTTGCCCCGATCGAGGTGACAGGCGCATGGTCGCGAGGTGACCTTCGACCCGCTCCACCTGCCACGTCCACGCGTGCCCGCAGCACCTGCGACAGTCGCTGAATGGCTCGCGATCCCCGAGGAGCAGCGGGCCGAGCTGATCGACGGTCGCATCGTCCGTCACGCGATGCCGGGGCCTCGTCACGGCATCGTGCAGCTCGGCATCGGCCAGGCCCTCGGCCCCTACAGCCGTCGTCCCGGCGACGCCGATCGCCCCGGTGGATGGTGGATCTCGCAGGAGGTCGACATGCTCCTCGCCGGGATGGGCTGCCGCCCCGACCTCCTCGGATGGCAGCGCGACCAGCACCCGCGGCTACCCGCGCCCGACGCGCGGGGCGTGGTGACTGACGTACCCGAATGGATCTGCGAGGTGCTCTCGCCCTCGACCGCGGGCCTCGACATGGGGGCGAAGCGCAGCGGGTATCACCGCGCCGGGGTGCTCTGGTACTGGCTGGCCGATCCGATCCACCGGACGCTCACGGTGCTGCGCCGCACCGAGCCCGACTACCTCATCGTGCTCGTGGCGAGCGTCGGCGAGCGGGTGCGGGCCGAGCCCTTCGGCGCCGTCGAGATCGACGTCGGCGAGCTCTTCGACTTCGGCGACGAGACCGCCTGACGCACCGGCCCGTCGCGGTGGTTCGCTGGATTCGCTCCCGTCCGGCGGACCGTCTCGCGGTAGAGTTCGACGATGCGCGCGGTCAGCACGTTTCGCGAACGCGATCGACGGGATATGCCGGCCTACTCCCTACGGGAGGCCGCGCACTATCTTCGGCTGCCCAGCTGGCCCGTGAGCCATTTGCCCGGCCGCGAATCTTGGTAGCCGGCCACCACCACAGCCATCGGCGGTTTGGCCTGCAGGCCGGCCAGCAGGCGCTGCAAGTGACCTGGCGTGGGCGCCATACCGGGCTTGGGTTCCAGATCGGCTATCTGCTTGATGCCCAGCCAGTCCCACAGGTAACCAAAGGTGGAGTGCTGCGCCGCCACCTGGCGCCCGCGCAAGGGCATGGCGCGCTGCTGCCACTGGTTCAGCTGGCTTTTCCAGCGCACTTCAAAGGCGGCGCGGCGTTGCTCGATGGCCGTTTTTTGCGCGGGGATCTGTACTTGCAAGCGGGCGGCCAGTGCATTGGCCACCAGCAACAGGTTGCGTGGATCCAGATGCACATGCGGGTTGCCTTCGGCATGCACATCACCCGCCCAAGGCGTGCCGATGGCCCCCGGCTGCGGGTCGATCATGTTCACGTGGTCGGAGGCAAACAGCACATCCTGCACCTTGGCATTGCCAGACCTTTGCAGGAGCATGGGCAACCAGCCCGCCTCCAGCGAAGCGCCGGTGCAAACGGCCAGATCGGCCTGGCGCAACTGGGCGATCAGTGCCGGCCTGGCCTCGATGTGATGCGGGTC
>CAIOSS010000909.1 GCA_903860995.1 uncultured delta proteobacterium
CGAGCGCTACGACGCCGACACCCTCGGCATCGCGGTGCAGTACGCCAACCTCCGCATTTATGAGTCGTCCCGGGAGAGCGCCGAGCGCCGCGGCATGGGCACCACCTTCGTCGGGGCGCTGGTGCGGCACGGCGCGGCGTGGGTGGCCCACGTCGGCGACTCGCGCGGCTACCTCGTGCGCTCCGCGGGCTCCATCGAGCCTCTGACCACCGACCACTCCCTCCTGGAGGAGTACCGCCGCACGAGGCCCGACCTCACCGACGACCAGCTGAAGAAGTTCCCGTACAAGAACGTGATCACCCGTGCGCTCGGCATGAAGCCCGACGTGGCCGTGGAGATGCACCGCCACGAGCTGCACGACGGCGACGTCCTGCTGCTGTGCTGCGACGGCCTCACGGGGATGCTCACCGACCAGCGCATCGCGCAGATCGTGCAGGAGCACTCCTCCCTCACCGACGCGTGCACGGCACTGGTCGGCGAGGCCAACCGCAACGGCGGCATCGACAACATCACGGTGGTGTTGATTCGCGCCGTCGCGGCATGAACCCCAGGGGGGCGCTGGTGCACCGTACCGCCGCACCATGAGCAGCTCCTCCTCGCCTCGTTGGGTCCTCCTCGCCCTGGTGGCCTCGCCCGCGACGCTCGGCGCGCAGGACTGGCCGTGCGCCCGGCACGACCCGCAGCGCACCGGCGCCGCCGCCGGGCCGCTCCGGCTGCCCGCTCCCGCGGTGCGCTGGCGGCACTACCTCGGCGGACAGCTCCGGGACGACCAGTGGCGCGTCGGCGACGGCGACGGCGACGGGGCCACCGACGTGGTCTTCGTGGCGAGCGGCAAGGTGATCTGCAAGCACGCCGACGACTCGCTGGTGTGGGAGAGCGACCTCATCGAGGCGCGCTCGCTGGTCGCCCTCACCGACCTCGACCGCGACGGGCGGACGGAGGTCGTGGTGGTCGGCGACCGGGGCGCGGCCTACGTGCTCAACGGCGCCACCGGGCGCGTGCTCTGGGAGGTGCCCCGCGCGGTGCGGGGCTTCAGCGCGAGCGTGCGCCTGGGCGACCTCGACGGCGACGGGCTCGACGAGCTCTACGTCGGGCAGTGCGTGCAGAGCACCATCGGGGCGGCGGTGTACGCCTTCCGCGACGGGTACGCCGCGCCGCGCACGCTCTGGCAGCTCCCGTCGTCGACCGACCGCTGCGGCTTCCAGAACGACCTGCTCGTCGACGTCGACGGCGACGGGATGAGCGAGGTGGTGATGGCCCAGGGCGACACCTCCATGCGAGTGCTCGACGGCCGCTCCGGGGTGCTGCGCTGGGAGGTGCCGGCGCCCGCGTCCGGGAGCTTCTCGCAGATGTCCGTCCCGCTCGCGATCAACGTCGACGACGACCCCGAGCGCGAACTGGTGGTGGTGACCAACACCATCCGGCGCGGCACCCCGGGGTACGGCGCGCGCCGCGTGGCGGTGTTCGACCCCCCGCGGGCGACGCAGTCCGCGGCCACGCTACGGTGGGAGGTCACGCAGCCCGAGCCCGACGGCGGGGCGCTGGCGTTCGCGACCGACAGCGTGGTCGACCTCGACGGCGACGGTCGCCTGGAGGTCGCGGTGAGCTTCTACGACGGCGCGGCGCGGCGCTGGGACCTCTCCGTCCGCGACGCCGCGACGGGCGCCGTCCGCGCGCGCCGCGCGGGCTTCGAGCTCGTGGGCGTGCTGCCCGCGAGCGCCACCGACGCGGGCCGCCCGGTGCTCCTCGGCGTGCTCGACGACCAGGCCACCGTCGCGCTCACGCTCTCCGCCACCGGCCTCGCCACCCGTTGGACCCTCGCCTCCCGCCGCCCCGCGCTCGCGCTCGACCCCGCGCTCGCCCCGCGCCTCGGCTTCGCCCACCGGCCGCTCGCGCTCCAGCTCGACGCCGACGCCCCCCTCGAGCTGCTCACCACGGTCTTCGACCCCGCGCTGCCCGCCGAGGCGCGCACGGTCACCACGCTCGTGGCCTACGACCTCAGCGGCGCGTCCCCCGCGGTGCTGGGCACCCTCGAGGCCCCGACGGCCACGACGATGCTCACGTTCCAGACGGGCGCCAACCTCTCGCGCGCCATCACGCAGCCGCTGGTGGTGACCAGCGACGGGTACCTCCTGGCCCTCGACGAGGCGCTGCGCCCCACGAACCGCCTGGTGGGCACCGAGTTTACCATCCCCGGTATGCGCGTCGGGGGCTTCTACGGGGGCCCGACGCTCCAGGGGCCCACCGCCGTGATCGGCTCGCTCCCCGGCGCGGGCGGCGCCGAGCGCGCGGTGCTCATCCGGGACAGCCGCCCGGCGCTGGTGCGGCTCGACGCGCGCCGCGGCTCCCTCGCCTCGCCGCCGGTCGTGCGCTGGGAGCGGGCGCGGGCCGCGTGGCCGGTCATCGCCGACCTCGACGGCGACGGCGCCAACGACCTCGCGGCGATCGACGGCCGCGCGCTGCTCTCCATCGACCCGGTGCTGGGCGCCGGGCTGCGGTGGTCCGTCGACGACGCCGCGGGTCCGCGCGGATCCTGGGTGGCGGGCGACCTGCTGCCGCTGCGGCGCGCGGGTGAGCCGGGGGTCGACCTGGTGTTCCAGCGGGTCGACCCGGGCTCGTTGGTGCGCCCGTCGTCCTTCCGCGGCCGCGACGGCACCCTCCGTTGGAACACCTTCTCCCGCGTACCCCACTCGGGCATCGGGTCCTTCGCCGTGGCCGACCTCTCGGGCGACGGCACCGACGACGTCATCACCACCCTCAACGCCCTCAACCGCATCGACGGACGCGACGGCACCGTGTCCGCCGACGGATACGGCGTGCCCTACGGGGCGCCCATCGTGTCGTCCTGGAGCGGCGGCACCCCCGAGATCTACCTCCAGGCCAGCCTCCGCGACGGACTCGTCGACCGCGACCTCCAGCTCCGAGGTCAGCTCCCCGACCTGCCCCTGTCCGTCAACGGCGGCGCCGTCCTCCGCTGCGGCGGGCAACCTGCGCTCGCGCTCTCCCCGCAGGGCTCCGCCGAGCTGCGCGTCATCCGCCCGCAAGACCTCACCGCCGCCGGCGCGCCCCCGGCCTCAGCCACGCTCGCACGCGTCGTGCTCGCGGGCGGACTCGGGTACGCCTCGCGCGACGCCGTCCCGGCGGCGGCGCGGGTCGGTACGCTCAGCAACGCGACCGCGGTGGCCGACGGCGACGGCGAGGGGCACCCGACGCTGCTCGTGGGCAGCACCGACGGCTGGCTCTACGCCCTCGACGGCTGCACGCTGGGCCTCCGCTGGGCGCACGATTTCCGCTACCCCGTGGGCGAGCCCGTGGTGGGCGACACGGACGGCGACGGCACCGACGACGTGCTCGTCAGCGTCGGCGACGGGTACCTCTACGCGATGGGCGCCCGCACGCTCCCCGCGCCCGGCATGGTGCGAGACACCGACCCCGGCGACGACGCGAGCGACGCCGACCTCGACGAGGTGGAGACCTTCGACACCGTCACCGCGCGCTGGAACACCACCCCCGGCGCGATGCGCTTCCAGGTGCGGGTGACCACGCTGGCGGGCACGGCGCTGCAGTTCCCGGAGTACACCGAGGTGACCGGTGACCGCGCGCGGGTGGCCGGGCTGCCGCTGCGCCTGGGCGGCCGTTACCGCGTCGGGGTCGTGGCCGTCGGCGCCGACGGGTCGAGCGTCGAGTCCGAGTCCGACGGCTTCACCGTCGTCGACGTGAGCCCGCCGACCATCCGCATCGGCGCCAACCCGACGAGCTTCGCGCCGCCCACGCAGTCCACCAACCTCGAGGTCACCTTCGCCGACCGCACGGGCCTCGCGAGCACCCGCGCCGAGCTCGTGGACCCGAGCGGCGCCGTCGTGCGGGTGCTCGTCGACGAGGTGCTCCGCGCGCCGCTGCCCTCGCGCACCACGCGCGTCGCCTTCGACGGCATCGCCGCGGACGGCACCAGCTACCTGCCCCCGGGCGAGTACACCATCCGCGCGTCGGCGACGGACGTCCGCGACCACAGCGTGACGGCCACCGGCACCTTCACGATGCTCCCGCGGGTGGTCACCCCCGGCACGCGCCGCGCTGAAGACGCCGCGGGCTGCGCCTGCGAGGCCGGTCGGACGCGGGGCGCCGGGGTCGGGTCGTGGGTGCTCGCGGCGCTCGGTCTGACGGCGGCGCGGCGGCGCCGACGCGCACGCGCGCGCAGAGGCG
>CAIOSS010000910.1 GCA_903860995.1 uncultured delta proteobacterium
CCCCGACGCCGGTCGCCCCGCCCGCCGCGGCCGGCGCCCCGCCGCCGCCGCCGCCGCCGCCGAGCGCCACCGCGCTCAACACCTACCAGGAGCAGCTGCAGATCGTGCGCGACGCCCTGCAGACGCACATCGACAACCCGGTCGCCCCGACGACGCCGCTCATCACGGCGCTCACGACGGCGCAGACCCGGGTGCAGTCGCTCATCAACGGCGCCGTGGTGCAGTCCCGCCCGGTGCTCATCAACCTGCTCCCGCCGCCGATCGAGTTCACGGTGCAGCGCGCGACCAGCGCCCTCGCCGGCGCGGGCTCGGACCGCTGGTGCAGCGCCGTGGTGGTGCCCTACGCCCGCACCCTGCACAACCGCTACCCCTTCGCGGCCGGCGGCCAGGACGCCGCCCTCAGCGACGTCGCGGATTTCTACCGTCCCACGCGAGGCGCGGTGTGGGCGTTCTATACCGAGGCGCTCACCTCCGACATCGCTCGGCAGGGAGATCAGTACGACTTCGTCACGCGCCTCGGCAATGACATGGCCGACAACTGGCGCCCGGAGCTGCGCACCTTCCTCAACCGCTCGCAGGACCTCTCCACGGTGCTCTTCCCCGCCGGCTCGGACGCCCCGCGGGTGGACTTCGAGGTGCGCCTGCGCGCGACGCCCTCCATCGCCGAGCTCACCTTCACGGTCGACGGCGAGACGCTCCAGTACCGCAACGGCCCGCCTGAGTGGCGGCAGTTCCACTGGCCCGGCGCTGGGACGCAGCGCGGGGCGAAGCTGCGCGCGCGCGGCATCAACGGCACCGACGAGACCATCGAGCAGGAGGGCGAGTGGGGCCTCTTCCGCCTCTTCGAGGCGGGGGTCGTCCGCGGCGCCCCCGAGGCCCGCATCTTCTCGGTGGTCTGGCGCCTGCGCGACCAGGACATCGAGGTCGGCGTGGACATCCGCCCCGCCCGCAGCGAGAACCCCTTCTTCGGCGTGCCGCGCGCCGACAACGCCTCGACGGGCCGCTTCCTGCTGCCCTTCCGCTCCGAGGGCGTGACCGCGCCGCACCCCATCGCCCGCCGCGGGCGCTCGTGCAACCTCTCCGGCGTGCCGGGGATGCCCTCCGCCTCCGACGACTCCTCGCCGCGCCGCCGTCGCCGTCACCGCCAGAGCGGCGGCTGAGCCGTCCCCCCCTAACACCCCTCCGACGAGGCCCACTGCATGGGAGCTCCGACCGATCGGGATGCGCTCGGTGTGTACGGGAAGATCCCCGCCCAGGGGGACTTCGTCCGCGTCAACGCCTCCGACCCGGCCGCCCAGGCCCTCGACGTCTGGGTGCAGGAGGCCCTGGAGACCCTCGGGCGCATGGGCGTGCCCTTCCCCGCGGAGCCCCTGTACTTCCTGCACCACGGCGGGCATCCCTCGATGCCCGCCACCATCGGCGCGATGATCGCCAGCCAGGACCGCGTCGGGCGCGTGTACCCGATGACGGTGTTCACGCGGGTCGACCCCGCCTGGCTCGCGACCCGCTGGTCGGGCGCGCCGCTGGGCTACGGGCTCTTCCTCCGCGACGCCACGCGCGTCTTGCGTGACCTCGGCCGCGCCGACGCGCAGCTCATCACGGCGTGGACCCGCAACCTCCGGCTGCCGACCCCGCAAGACCTCGCGCAGGTCGACGTGGTCTGCATGCACGCGCTCCAGACCTTCTCGTCCGCGCAGGTGCTCCCGCGCATGACCGGCGACCCGCAGGCGGCCTCGTGCTGGTACGCGCTCAAGACCGCCGTCGACGCGTGCGACAGCGCGCGGGTGCGCCCGGGCCGCCCCCCGATCGTGCTCGACGGCGCGCTCACCGGCGACCTCGACCTCTTCGCCTGGCTCGAGCTCCTGCGCCGCCGGCTGCAGGGCGCCTTCGTCCCGACGGTGCTCTGGACCGAGTCCGCCCCCGCCCGGATGCTCGTGTGCATGGGCCCGCCGTCGGGCTCGATGTTACGGTACCTGGTAAAACCCGAGGACGCGACGGCGCAGCACTGGCCGCTGTGGACGCACCGCCCGGAGGCGGTCGCGCAGGCCCGGCAGTCTCTGTCGCCCGCCCACCAGGCGGCCATCGCCCAGTGGAACGCCCCGCTGGAGACGCTTCTCTCTGCGCTCGGCTGGGCTTAGCCTCCCGACCGCGATTCACACCCCCAGACACGGTGCTCATGGACGTCGAAGAACTCCGCTCCCGCGCGCAGCCCTGGACCGCACCCAACTCCGACGAGGCGCCCGCGGGCGCCAACGCCAGCACCGACCCGCAGTACGCCGAGCTGCGCGACGAGGTGGCCAAGCGCGACTCGCCCTCCGGCGGTCAGATCCAGTGGCGCAAGGTCATCGACAACGCGACGGAGCTCTTACAGAACCGCTCGAAGGACATGCTGGTGGCGTCGTACATGGCCTTCGGGCTGTACACGTCGCGCGGGCTCGACGGGCTGGTCACCGGGCTCTCGGTGCTCGCGGTCATCATGGAGGACTACTGGGTCACGGCGTTTCCCGAGCAGAAGCGCATGCGCGGCCGGGTCAACGCCGTCGAGTGGATCATCAAGAGCTGCGACGCCGTCCTGCCCAACCTCCCGGTGACGGCGAAGGACCGCAAGACCCTCGCGGACCTCGACTTCGTCGCGAAGCACCTCGCCAAGGTGGCGCGCGACAAGTTCGCCGACGCCTGCCCCGCGATGCGCCCGCTCACCGAAGGGGTGCAGCGGCTGATGATGAACCTCCCGGCCGAGGCGCCTCCCGAGCCGCCTCCGCCTCCGCCTCCTCCACCGCCCTCCGCCGAGGCGCCGCCTCCGGTCGCTGCTCCGCCTCCGGTCGCCGCTCCGCCGCCGGTCGCTGCCCCGCCGCCTCCGATGGTCGCTCCGCCGCCGGTCGCCGCTGCGCCGCCTCCGGTCGCGGTGGCGATGCCCGCGGTCGCCGCCGCGCCGCCTCCGGCCGACGCGAGCGCCGTGGTGTCCTTCCTCGCGACGCTGGGCGGAAACATCTTCGAGGCGTCCAACACCCTGCGCAACGCCGACTCCACCAACCCCCTCTCGTACCGCATGGCGCGCATGGGGGTGTACCTGCACCTGGTCGACCCGCCGCCCGCGGACGGCGGCAAGACCAAGGTCCCCGCGCCGGAGGCCTCGCGGCGCGCGCAGCTTTCGAAGATCGCGGAGCACGGCAAGTGGGCCGCGCTTCTGGAGGAGAGCGAGTCGGCGCTCCAGCGGGGGCGCTTCTGGCTCGACCTGCACCGCTACTCGGCGATGTCCCTCGCGGGCCTCGGCGACGCCCACCAGAAGGCCCACACCGAGCTGCTGCGCGAGACCGCGCTGGTGATCAAGCGCATGCCCGCGCTGCTCGACCTCTCCTTCGGCGACGGCAGCCCCTTCGCGAGCGCCGAGACCAGGGCGTGGATCGAGTCCGAGGTGCTGCCCGCCCTCGGCGGCGGCGGCGGTGGCATGCCGATGATGGCGGCACCGTCGGGCGGCGGCGGCGCGCGGGTGGTCGTGGTGCAGGGCGGCGGCGGCAGCGGCGGCGAGGACGCTGCGGTCATCGACGAGGCGCGCAGGCTGGCCTCGTCGGGCAAGCTGCCGGACGCGTTCGCGATGCTCCAGGGGCGCCTGGCGTCGGCGGGCTCGGCGTCGTCGCGCTTCCGGGTGCGGCTGGGCATCGGGCAGGTGTGCATGGCGGCGGGGCAGGTGGCCCTGGCGCGCGCGGTCTTCGAGTCGACCGAGAAGGAGGTCGAGCGCTACGGCCTGGAGGAGTGGGACCCGGCGCTGGCCGCGGCCTCGTCCGAGGGGCTGTACGCGTGCCTGAAGTTGTTGGCCAAGGGGGGTAAGGCGCTGCCCCCGGAGGCAGGGTTGCTATATGATCGCGTCTGTCGTCTCGATCCGACGGCAGCATTGCGCCTTGGGGCTTGAACGCGGCAGAGTCGCCCCGGCTCTGCGCCGCGGGCGGCGTTGATCACACACGAGAGGAAGGTCTGGCATGTCACGAGAAGGTTCAGTAGCTCCCAAGGAGCGGGTCAACATCGTCTACAAGCCGGCGACCGGCAACGCGCAGGAGGAGGTCGAGCTCCCCCTGAAGATCATGATGGTCGGGGACTACACGCTCCGCCCCGACGACCAGGCGGTCGAGAACCGCAAGCCGATCAACGTGGACAAGGACAACTTCAACCAGGTGCTCGGCGAGCAGAAGCTCGAGCTCAACCTGGGCGTCGCCGACAAGCTCTCCAACGAGCCCGGCGCGGAGATGGCCGTCAACCTGAAGTTCAAGAAGCTCTCGGACTTCACTCCCGAGGGCGTGGCCAACCAGGTGCCCGAGATGCGCAAGCTGCTCGAGCTGCGGTCGGCGCTCAACGCGCTCAAGGGCCCGCTGGGCAACGTGCCGGGGTTCCGCAAGAAGATCCAGGGGCTCCTCGGTGACGAGGACGGGCGCGCCAAGCTGATGCAGGAGCTCGGCCTCGGCGACAAGGGCGGCACCTGATCGGTCGCCCGTCGGCTCAACCAAGAAAACCATCAAGGAATCACAGCACCCATGAGTGACCTGAAGACCCAGTCCCAGGGCGGGACGCAGACGCTGGAGCAGGGCTCCCTCCTCGACGAGATCCTCAACGAGGGGAAGATCAAGCCGAGCGAGGAGGGCTACGACGTCGTTCGCCGCGGCGTGCAGCACTTCATCGCGGAGATGCTCGCCCCCGGACGCGCCACCGAGCGCGTCGACAAGAACATCGTCGACGCCATGATCGCGGAGATCGACTCGCGGCTGTCCGCGCAGATCAACGCCATCCTGCATCACAGTGATTTCCAGCGTTTGGAGAGCGCCTGGCGCTCGTTGAAGTTCCTCGTCGACCGGGTGGACTTCCGCGAGAACATCAAAGTCGAGATGCTCAACTGCTCGAAGGAGGACCTCCTCAACGACTTCGAGGACTCCCCCGAGGTGCCGAAGAGCGGTCTCTACAAGCTGGCGTACTCGCGCGAGTACGGCACCTTCGGCGGCAAGCCCCTCGGCCTGATGGTCGGCAACTACGAGTTCGACGCCGGCCCGCAGGACATCTCGCTGATGCAGAAGATCGCGTCGGTCGCGGCGATGTCGCACGCGCCGTTCATCTCCGCGGCGGCGCCGAAGATGTTCGGCGAGGAGACCTGGGAGAACCTCCCGAACCTCAAGGACCTCAAGTCCCTCTTCGAGGGTCCGCAGTACGCGCGCTGGCACGCGTTCCGCGAGAGCGAAGACGCGCGCTACGTCGGCCTGACGATGCCGCGCTTCCTCCTGCGCATGCCGTACGG
>CAIOSS010000911.1 GCA_903860995.1 uncultured delta proteobacterium
CCCGCAGCGCTGGGAGCTCAGCGTGGGCGCCATCGCCGCGCTCGGCCCGGGGCGCGACGGCTTCGTCAACGCCCTCGTCGCCGCGCGGGTCTCGTACTTCCCCAGCGACCGCCTGGGGTTCTCCCTCACCGGCGCGTACACCAACCTCCGCGGCCGCGAGGAGCGCGTCTCCAACGTGCTCATCCTCGGCGGCGTCGAGACCGCGGTGGACCTCCTCCCCGACCGGCGGATCTTCATCCCGCTGCGCGCCGAGATCGGGTACCTGCCCAACAACGGCCCGGTGTTCCGCCTTACCGCGGGGGTGAGCTTCTCGCTCTCGCGGCGCGTGCGGCTCAACCTCGACCTGCTCTCGCCCACGCTCTGGGTCCTGCCCGAGAGCACGCCCGTCACCCTCGACCTCGGGGCCCACCTCGTCATCGGGCTCTGACCGGTCCATCTTCCCCGCCTTCGAGGAGGTGAGCGATGGTCGGGTTGTGTCCACAGTGCGGTGAGGATGTCCCCGGCGGCGGGGGGTGCCCGCGCTGCCACGCTCCGGAGCCCCGGTGGCGGGTGACCCCCCACTCGCTGCGCTCCGTCCTGGTGGGCTTCCTGGAGTGGTTCTTCATGGCCCTCGGCGGGGCCATGTGCCTCCTGGTCGCGTATGCGTTCTGCCACGACTGGATCGGCCCCGGCCTCGGCCAACGGATCCTCCAGGTGGTGCTCGGGGTCGTCGTGGTCGGCGTCGGGCTCCCGGTCGGCCTGATGCTCCTCTGGAGCAGCTTCGCGGGTCGCTTCGTCCGCACGTGGACCCACCCGACCAGCGAGGGCCGCAGCGCCAGCGCGACCACCCGCTTCGGCCGCCTGCTCGCCGCGAACGGCGCCGGGCGGGCGATCCGCGCCCCGCTCGACGTGCCCGCCAACGCCCTCACGGGCCTCGAGGCCTTCGCGCACTACGGGGTGCTGCGGCGCGCCATCCCGGCGAGGTACGGGCTCGCCAACAGCCCGCCGCGGGTCGACGTCGCGCTCATGGCAGCGCTGCTCGCGCTCGCGGGTCGACGCCGGGTGCAGCTCCGCGTCACCAGCGCGCTGTCGTGGTCGCACGACGGCAAGGCCGTCACGCGCAACGAGTGGGCCGAGGGCGTGGAGGTACGGCGCACCGACGCGCTGGTCGCGGGGACGAGCGTCGACCCGGTCGAGGCGGTGCTGCTCGGGGCCTTGGCCACGCCGGACGCCAGGGTCTTCTCGCAGGAGGGCCCGCTGCCGTATCGCGCGGCCGCCGCCGCGGAGCCCGATGCAGAGGCGCCGTGGGCGCGGCTCCCGCAGGTGATCTTCGCCATCGCGGGCGGCGACGCGCGCTTCCGACGCGGGCTGCGCGCCGAGTTCACCGCGGCGATCGAGGGGTCCGCGCCGCTGCGGACGTCCGAGAGCGTGGCCGACGAGCTCGTCGCCACCCTCGAGGCCGCGGGCGACCGCACCTTCGGCGCGACGATCGTGCGTCAGGTCGAGCAGGGCTTCGCGATGCGCGATCCCGTGCCCTCCGTCTGAGCGGCGCCGGACAACCAACGTCCCAGCCGTCGACGCAAGGCGTTGCGGATTCCCCGAGCGGGCGCATAGGTTCCGCCCCCCGATCCCTACATGGTGGGGGCTCAAAGGAGGTTCGTGGAGATGGCGCTCGATCCGGTCACGGTCATCGCAGAGGAGTTGGGGGTCGCTGCGCGCGGCGTGCACGCGGTGGTCGAGCTGCTCGTGGGCGGGGCGACGGTGCCCTTCATCGCGCGCTACCGGAAGGAGGCGACCAACGGTCTCGACGAGGTGCAGATCCGCACCATCGAGGAGCGCCACGCCTACCTGAAGGAGCTCGAAGAGCGCCGCGCCGCGGTGCTCGAGGAGATCGCGAAGCAGGGCAAGCTCGACGACGCGCTGCGCGACCGCATCAACGCGTGCCGCACGAAGGCCGAGCTCGAGGACCTCTACCTGCCCTTCAAGCCGAAGCGCCGCACCCGCGCGATGATCGCCCGGGAGAAGGGGCTCGATCCGCTGGCCCAGCGCATCGCGGCGCAGTCCGACGAGGGTGACCCGCTCGCCGAGGCCGAGCGCTTCGTCGACGCCAACAAAGGGGTCAGCACCGTGAAGGAGGCCCTGCAGGGCGCGCGCGACATCGTCGCCGAGTCGGTGGCGGAGACACCCGCCGTGCGCAGCTGGGCGCGGGAGCTCTACCTCGCCGAGGCGGCGCTGGTGGTGATCAAGGCGCCGGAGGTCGACGGGCCGACGAAGTTCGAGGCCTACTACGACTTCCGTGAGGCGGTGCGCACGCTGCCGTCCCACCGCTTCCTGGCGGTGCGGCGCGGCGAGACCGAGAACGTCCTGCGCTCGGAGCTGGAGGTCGACACCGCGCGGTGCATCGCCCACCTCGGGGTGCTCGCCGGCCGACGCCCGTCGTCGCCGTGGCGCGAGCAGCTCGAGCTCGCGGTGAGCGACGCGTGGAAGCGTCTGGTGGCGCCGTCGATCGAGAGCGAGGTGCGCGTCGAGCTCAAGCTCCGGGCCGACCGCGGGGCCGTCGACGTGTTCGCGCAAAACCTCCGGGCGCTCCTGCTCGCGGCGCCCTTCGGCGCGCGCACGGTCATCGGCATCGACCCGGGGCAGCGCACCGGATGCAAGGTCGCGGTGGTCGACTCGACGGGCCGGCTGCTCGACCACACCGTGCTGATGCTGGTGCAGGGCGAGGCCTCGGTGGCGCGGGCCGCGGAGACCCTGAAGGGCCTCGTGGCGAAGCACCGCCCCGCGGCGGTGGCGGTGGGCAACGGCACGCACGGCCGCGAGACCGAGGCCTTCGTGCGCGAGGTGCTGGGCGCGTCCGGGGGGGTGTTCACGGTGATGGTGAGCGAGTCGGGCGCGAGCGTGTACTCGGCCTCGGACGTGGCGCGCGAGGAGTTTCCCGACCTCGACCTGACGGTGCGCGGGGCCATCTCCATCGCGCGGAGGCTGCAAGACCCGCTGGCCGAGCTGGTGAAGGTCGACCCGAAGTCCATCGGGGTGGGGCAGTACCAGCACGACGTCTTCCAGGCGCTGCTCGCGCGGAAGCTCGACGAGGTGGTCGAGAGCTGCGTGAACTCCGTCGGCGTCGAGCTCAACACCGCCAGCGCGCCGCTGCTCTCGCGGGTCGCGGGCATCGGCCCGACCCTGGCGCGGCGCATCGTGTCGCACCGCGAGACCGCCGGGGCCTTCCGGTCGCGGAAGGACCTCCTCGGCGTGACGGGCCTCGGGCCCAAGACCTTCGAGCAATGCGCGGGCTTCCTCCGGGTGCGCGACGGCGACTCAGCCCTGGACGCGTCCGCGGTGCACCCCGAGCGCTACGGCGTGGTCGAGAGCATGGCGAAGGACCTCGGCACGGACGTCGGCACGCTCGTCGGCAACGCGGCGCTCGCGGCGAAGGTGCAGTGGCAGCGCTACGTCTCCGGCGACCTCGGCGAGTTCACCCTGCGCGACATCCTCCAGGAGCTGCAGAAGCCCGGGCGCGACCCGCGCGCGGACTTCGAGGCGCCGAAGTTCCGCGACGACGTTCGCACCCTCAACGACCTGAAGCCGGGCATGGCCCTCGAGGGCATCGTCACCAACGTCACGGCCTTCGGCGCCTTCGTCGACATCGGCGTGCACCAGGATGGCCTCGTGCACGTCTCGCAGCTCTCCGACCGCTTCGTGCGCGACCCGGCGGAGGTCGTACAGGCGGGCGACAAGCTGAAGGTGCGTGTCATCGAGGTCGATCTGGTGCGCAAGCGCATTGCCCTCACGGCGAAGTCCGGCCCCATCGCGGCGAAGCCCGCGGGCAACACGACGGGCGCAGCGCAGGCGCCTCGCGGGGGTCAGGGCGGGCGGCCGCAGCAGGCCCCGCCCCCGCCAAAGCAGGAGTTCAAGAACAACCCCTTCGAGCGCCTTCTCAAGCGCTGACGAGGGGCGGTGGTCACGCTTCGCGGACGAGGTTTCTGGCCTCCCGCCCCGGGACGGGGCCACACTGGGGCCATCGCCTCCGACGGTGGAAGGGGCTCAACCCGACCACCGCCGAGAGGCGTCTCCGGAGGACCATGAACCGCTCCCGTGCACCCCGCCTTGGACTGGCCGCAAGCCTCGCCGCGGCCGCGTTGGCCTTGGGCTGTGGCGCGACCCCGCTCGGCCCCCTCCCCGACGGCCGCGACGCGGGCGAGGACTCCAGCGCCACGAGCGACGCCCCGATCACTCCCCCGCTCGACACCAGCGGTCCCGCGCTCGACACCGGTAGCACCCCCTTCTGTCCGCGAGCGCTCTGTGTCGTCGGCACCCGCTGCTGCGAGTCGCTCCAGCGATGCCTGCCGCCGGGCGAGCGCTGCCCCGACGATCCGCCGCCGCCCCTCGACGCCGGAACGCCCCTCGACGCGGGGAGCGGCGCCTGCCGCACGAACATCGACTGCCCGGGCGCCCGCTACTGCGCGGGCACCGGGTGCGGGACCGCGGGTACGTGCACCGCGCGCCCCGAGGGCTGCACCCTCGAATACAACCCCGTCTGCGGCTGCGACGGGCGCACCTACGGAAACCCCTGCGCGGCGGGCTCGGCGGGCGTGCGCGTGGCCTCGCGCGGGGAGTGCGGTGCAGTGGATGCGGGCGCAGCGGATGCGGGCGCAGCGGACGTCGGCGTGACGCAGCGCTGCAACTCCACACGGGACTGCGGCTCGGGACAGGAGTGCGTGTTTCAGGGCGAGGCGTGCGCGCGCGATGGCTTCTGCACCGCGGCCATCGCCTGCTTCCGGCCGGAGACCTTCTGCTCCTGCGCGGGCGAGACCTACCTCTCGTGCCGCCCCGACCGCCCGACCAGCGCGCGTGGAGCCTGCGCCGCGACCTCGTGCCGCTCCAACTCCGACTGCGCAGGGGACGCGTACTGCGCCGGGGACGTCTGCGGCACGATCGGCGCCTGCGCGACGCGCCCCACGGCTTGCATCGAGGTGTACTCGCCGGTGTGCGGCTGCGACGGCCGCACCTACTCAAACTCCTGCTACGCCGCGTCGGCCGGGGCCCGCATCCTCGCCCGAGGCGTCTGCCCACGCGATCTCTGAGCCGCCGCCCGCCAGCCCGGGGCCGCCGAAGAGCCCCCCGAAGGCCGGGAAGAAGGTCCCCACCATGGCTCCGACGTTCTTCCCGAGCATCACGTCGCGCGTGTACTTCTCGCGCAGGCAACGCCCCCCGGTGGAGGCCTTCCCTCCATCGGAACCGCTGGATCATGCGACGCGACAGCCGCGGCTACCCTCGGCCCGCTCGTTCGGATACGGTCCGCGGAACATCCCCTATGACCCACTACGAAGACTCCGCCCGTCCCACCGCCCCTACGGCCAGCAGCGCGCTCCTGTCCGCCGCCATCAGCGGCCTCCTCTGCTTCGCGACCTCGTGCACCCCCACCGAGGAGGCCCCCGCCGACGCGGGCACCGGCAGCGACACCGGTGTGCAGGTCGACACCGGCGCCGACGCCGGATCCCGCCAGGATGCAGGCCCGACCGCAGATAGCAGCACCCCGGCCGACGTCACCGCGGCCACCGATGTCACCGCAACCACCGACGTCACCGCGACCCCCGACGTCACCGCGACCACCGACGTCACCGCGGCCATCGACGTCGCCGCGACCCTCGACGCGGGCGGGGCGCTCGACGCCTCGACCGTCGATGCGAGCGCGACCCCGGACGTCCACCTCGATGCCGGCGTCACCGTCCGCGACGTCCAGTGCGACGTCCAGGCCGACCGGGTGGTCACCCGCCGGGACGCGGCCATCGAGTACCCCCTCGATGCCTTCACCGTCATGTGCAACGGGCTCGGCGGCTTCGTCGAGATCCACCCCAGCTGCGGCGGACGCAACTCCTGCGCGGGCATCTCCTACGACTCCGACATCGACGTGCTCACCGAGCACACCTGCGCGGGGCTCAACACCTGCACCGGCTACACCTGCGTGCTCCCCTGATCCTCGTCTGACGGCGGCTCCGTCGCGAGCCCCGTCCAGAATCCCCGCTCGACGCTCTTCGCCAGCCAACGCTGCGCCTGACCCGGTAGCGCCGCCCGCTCGGGCTCCGGGACCGCCGCCTCCAGGGCCGCGAGCGCCGCGCGCACGGTGCGTCGCCGGAGCAGCGCGAGCAGCTCGCCCTCGCGCGCTTCGAGCGGGAGGTGCCGGATGCCCGCGGTCTCGCGCACGAGCGCCCACCAGCGTGCCTGCGGCAGGGGCGCGGGCAACGGGACGGGGGCCTCGCCGCGGGCGCTCGCGAGGGCGCTCTTGAGCTCGAGCAGGGGCCAGCGCTCGAGCACGAAGGCGCACGCCGGCGACGGGACGAGGCGGGCGTCGAGCAGGCGCGCCGCATCCGCTGCGGTCGGCTGAAACGGCGGGGTGGCGGGTGCGCGGAAGAGCGCTCGCCACGCGGCGTCGATGCGCGCGGCTTCGACCAGCGCGTCGCGGGCGACGTCGTCGCCGAGCGCTCCCGCGAGGAAGGTCTCGAAGCCCTCGGGCGCGTGGTCGATGTCCCAGCTGCGCGGCGGGTGCGCGAGGAGGAACCGCCCCGCGTAGTCGTTGAAGCGCCAGTGGCCCAGCAGTCGCGCGGTGAGCGGAAACGCCGTCTGGAGCGCGCCGAACAGCCGGAACCAGTACTGCCGGTTGTAGACCGCGAGGCGCTCCGCGGCGCGCGCCCGCGGCCCGTCGAGCACCGCGCCGAGCGCGTCGGGGTCGTACTCGGCCGGCGTCGCCCGCAGGGTGCCGGTGCTGCGATCGAGGGGCGAGCGGAGCACCGCGCCGAAGTGAGCCTGGAGCTCGCCGAGCCACCGGGGGGCCGTGCGGTCGCTCACGCCCGCGCCTCGCGCGCCTTCGAGAGCTCGGCGAGCACCTCGGGCATCGGGGGGATGCGGTCGTCCCACTCGAGGAGCGTCGGGAAGGGGCCTCCCCGTCGCCACGCCCGGGCGTAGAGGGCCCACACGGCGGCCGGGACGGGGTGGTCGTGGGTGTCGACGAGGGTGCCATCGGGCTCGCGCGTGTGCCCCGCGATGTGCACCTGCAGCACCCGGGAGAAGTCCACCGCGTCGAGGTAGGCCCCGGGGTCGAAGCCGTGGTTCTGGCTGGAGACGTAGATGTTGTTCACGTCGAGCATGAACCAGCAGCCCGCCTCGCGAACCACCGACGCGTAGAAGTCCCACTCGGTCATCGTCGAGCGGCCGAACTCCACGTAGCTCGAGAGGTTCTCGATGCCGAAGGGGCGGCCGAGCCGGCGCTGCACGGCGTAGGCGCGCTCGGCGGCGAGTTCGACGAGCTCGGGCACGTAGGGCGCCGGGAGGAGGTCGTGGTGCGAGACCCCGTGCGCGCCGGTCCAGCAGAGGTGATCGGTGACGAAGGGCGCGTCGACGCGGTCGGCGAGGCGACAGAGCGCGTCGAGGTAGGCCTCGTCGAGCGGGGCGTGCCCGAGGAGGTAGAGACCCACCCCGTGCAGCACGACGGGGTAGCGCGCCCGCACCGCGTCGAGGCGCGCGCGCGGCGGGAGCGCCGGGCCGAGGAAGTTCTCGCTGATGACCTCGAAGTACCCGACCTCGGGCCAGTGCTCGAAGAGCCAGGGGTAGTGCGGAATCCGGAGGCCGAGCCCGAGGGCGTCACGCGCGATCGATCGGGTGGTCACCTCGCGACCTTAGCGCCGCGCCCCTCCAGCCGGCGACCGCGCGGCGACGAACGCCACGTCGCGCTACACGCCCCACGGCCCGCGGGTATATAAACCCCGCTGTGAGTCGCCCCCTCCCAACGAAGCGATGGCCTGCGGCGCTGCTGCTGAGCCTCTGCCTCACGGGCTGCGCGGGCTCCCGCGACTCGCTCCGGCCGCCCCCCGACCACGACCCGATGAACGACGTGCAGGGGCGGCAGCTCTTCGACCAGGGCATCGCGCTCGCGCGCAGCGGCGACCTCGTGCGCGCCGAGCAGTACCTCGCGTCGAGCACCACCCGCGGCATGGCCGAAGAGCGCGTGCTCCCGCTGCTGCTGGAGGTGTGCGTGGCCGCGTCGCGCTTCCGGGCCGCGGTGTCGTACGCCGAGCCGTACCTCCAGCGGCACCCGCAGGCGTGGCGGCTGCGCTTCCTCGTGGCGACCATCCGGGTGGGGCTCAACGACAGCCTCGCCGCGCGGCGCGACCTCGAGGAGGTGCTGCGCGCCAAGGAAGACCACGCCGAGGCGCACTTCGTCCTCGCGTCGATGCTCCGTGAACACTTCAACGACCCGGTCGGTGCCGATCCGCACTACCGGCGCTACCTCGCGATCGAGCCCTCGGGCGCGCACGCAGACGAGGCCCGCGCGGGGCTCCTACAGCAGGTGACCAATGATCCCGAAAGAGGTGTACGAGGAGACGCTCCTGTCGTTCCTGGCGCCGGTGCGGCCCTTCCTGGACGACCCCAAGGTCTCGGAGATCATGATCAACGGGCCCAACCAGATCTTCATCGAGAAGGCGGGCAAGCTCACCCTGACCGACGCGCGGTTCCCCAGCCATGAGGCGCTCAACGCCGCGCTGAGAAACATCGCGCAGTACGTCGGCAAGATGATCAACGAGGACAACCCCATCCTCGAGGCGCGCCTGCCCGACGGGTCGCGCATCGAGGCGGTCGTCCCCCCCGCCGCCCCCGACGGTCCCGACGTGTCCATCCGTCGCTTCTTCAAGGAGACGCTCACGGTGCAGCGCCTCGTGGACTTCGGTTCGCTCACCAGCGAGGCCGCCCAGCTCCTCGAGTGCCTCGTGGTGATGAAGCAGAACATCGTCGTCGCCGGCGGCACCGGCTCCGGCAAGACCTCCATGCTCAACGCCTTGAGCTCGTTCATCCCCGACGGCGAGCGCATCGTGATCATCGAAGACAGCCGCGAGGTGCAGCTCCAGCGGCAGCACGTGGTGCAGCTCGAGGCCCGCCCCGGCGACGCCAAGGGCAAGGGCAAGGTCACCATCCGCGACCTCTTCCGCGCCACGCTGCGCATGCGGCCCGACCGCATCGTCGTGGGCGAGATCCGCGGCGGCGAGGCGCTCGACCTCGTGCAGGCGATGACCTCGGGTCACGGCGGGTGCATCACCACCGTGCACGCGACCTATCCGCACGACACACTCACCCGACTGGAGACCATGTCCCTGATGAGCGACGTCGAGCTCCCGCTGTCCGCGCTGCGCGTGCAGCTCGGGAGCGCCATCAACCTCGTGGTGCAGACCTCGCGCCTGCAGGACGGCAGCCGCAAGGTCACGCACGTCTCCGAGGTGCGCGGCTACCACGCCGACAAGGGCTTCGAGATCGTCGACCTCTTCGTGCGCCGCTTCCAGGGGCGCGACGAGGAGGGCAACCTCATCAGCACCTTCGAGCCCACCGGCGAGCTCCCGCTGTGCACCGACATGGTGCACTCCTACGGCATGGCGTTCCCCGAGGCCGTCTACGAGGCCGCGCGCGTGCGCGCCGAGCAGGGCCCCGACGCGCAGCCCGACTACGGCCAGGTCGGAGGCCACCACGGATGACCGCCCCGTCGAACAGCAACGTCGTCACCCTCTCGCTCTCGCAGGGCGATAGCCCCAACCCGACGGCGACGTTCACCAGCGCGATGGCCGCCCGTCAGGTGATCCTCGGGTCGGGCGCGGCGGCGCACTGGAAGGTGCGGGGCCACGGCGTCGAGGCCTCGCACCTCGAGCTCTACTGGGACGGCAAGGTGCTCTGGGTGCGCGACGGCGGCAGCCTGTCGGGCGTGTACGTCGGCGTCGACCGCGCGGAAGACTGGCAGCAGGTCTTCGACGGCACCGAGGTGTACTTCGGCCAGGCGGTCATCCGCGCGGTGGTCACCGGGCCCGACGCGCACGAAAAGAGCGCCACCGGGCCCGTCAACCCCAAGGGCGCGGCGTTCATCGATGAGGAGGAGAGCACCATGGTGTTCTCCGCCGAGGGCTTCGCGGCGGCGCTGCAGTCGAACCAGGCCCAAGCCCACGCCCCTGCGCCCGCGCCGCAGCGCTCGCCCATGAGCGCCACGGGGCAGCTCCCTTCGCTCCCCGGCCGTTCCCCCTCCGCGCCGGCGCACGCCCGGGGCATGACGCCCGACCTCGGCCTGCCCCCGGCCAGCTCCGAGGCGACGGTCATCCGCGCGTCGCCGTACGCCGCGATGGAGGCCGCGGGCCTGCTCAACAACCCGTCGCCCCAGCTCACGCCGCTGGCGGGCATGTCGCCCGCGCGCATGTCCACGCCCGCGCCGATGGTGCAGCAGCCTTCGGTCAACCTCCCATCGGCGCCCCGCCCGGGAACGATGGCGCCCCCGATGGCGCCGGGCTTCGCCCCCGGGGCCTTCGGGCCGCTGGTGGGCCCCGGGCCGACCTCCGTGCCCCCGCCGCAGATGATGACGATGAACGACGGCGCGGGGGCTGCCACGGCGGCCCTCGACGACCCCTTCGGTCCCATGGAGCTCCCCCCCCCGCCGCCGGTCGCGAAGGACGCCGGCACCCCGGGGCCGGGCGGCGTGCCGATGCGCACCTGGCTCCTCGCCGCATTGACCCTGGGCGTCGCCGCCCTCGGCATGACCTTCAACAACGCCCCGCAGCCTGCGGGCACCCCGGGCGGCCAGCGCATCGTGCGCCAGATCGTGCGCACCACCGCGGCCCCGGCGCCGACGACCATCAACCTCCTGGCGCTCCCCATCGGGCCCAACCAGCTCCTGGGCGTGATCGTCCCGGCGCCCATCGTCGCCCCCGCCGCCCCCGACGGGCGCCCGCGCTTCCCCGCGCCCAACCTGCAAGACCCGATCAAGCTCGCCGCCGACATGGTCGCCTCGCACCGCTACGCCGAGGCCGCCGCGCTCTACGAGGGCCTCGCCGCGCAGCACCCCGAGGCCCCGCTCTTCCGCCATTTTGCGCTGGTGCTCCGCGCCCGCGCCGCCCAACCAACCTGCACCCCAGGAGCCGCCGGATGTACGCCAGGCACGCCCGCGCCCCCCTCGCGCTGAGCCTCGTCGCCCTCGGCGGCGGCAACACCGCGCCGCCGCCGCTCTATCCCATCACCCTCCGGGTCATGACCGACAGTCGCCCGCTGCCCGGCGCCGCCATCGTCATCGGCGGGCGCGAGCTCGGCGCCACCGACCGCGAGGGGCGCTTCCGCATGGAGACCGTCGGCGTCGAGGGCACCTCGGTGGAGGTGACCGTGCGCTGCCCGGCAGGGTTCCGCTCGCCCGCCCAGCCCGTCGCCGTGGTGCTGCGCTCGACCGTCCAGCTCGATCAGGCGCAGCGCGGCCAGGGGATCGAGACCACCGCCCAGTGCCCGCCCACGCAGCGCATCGCGGCGGTCGTGGTGCGCGTCCCGGGCCGACCCAACCTCCCGATCCTCTACGACAACCGCGAGATCACCCGCACCGACCTCCAGGGCATCGCGCACATGATCTTCCGCGTCGGCGGCGGCGACACCTTGCGGCTGCGCATCGACACGCACGAGCAGCCCCTCCTGCGCCCGGCCAACCCCGAGCTCGTCGTGCACACGACCGACGCCGACAACGTCTATGTGAGCACCCAGGGCTTCGAGGACGCCGCCGCGCCCCGCGCCCCGCGCCCGCGCGCCGCGCCGGTCAACCGCGGCCCGCAGCGCATCCCCGCGCGTCGCCCAGGGGGGTTCTTCTAGACAGACAATGTCCGCGGCCTCCACCGGGGACTGGTCATCGGTTCAGTGATCGGGTAGGAAGGACTCCGTCGGGTCGCGAGGGCGTCGACCCACCGGAGAAGCACCATGAACCGAAACACCGCGCGCAGTCAGTACCGTGGCCAGATGTCCGCCGAGGACATCGAGGGCAAGCTCGCTCGCCTCCGAGAGCGCCTCGGCCTCGAAGACGTGACCTTCACCGAGGGCACCGGGCTCGACGCCGGCAGCGTGAGCCTGCGCTTCATGGTGCTCGGTCGCCGCGTCGAGCGCACCTGCGCGACGCAGCCCACCCCGGCGGCCAACTCCGCGTGCCTCGCGCTCTGGCTCGAAGACCGCGCGCGCAACCTCGAGCGGGGAATCGAGTCCTTCGAGGAGGCCTTCGCCGACTGCCTCGTGCTCGCGGCCAACGACGACGCCGACGCCGTGAAGGGCGCCTGGCGGGTCAACCACTACGAGGGCCAGCGCAGCGTCGAGGAGTGCATCGAGGTGTTCCGCTCCAGCCTCGCGCGCCTGGCCGTCGCCGAGCGCGACGTGAAGGTCACCTGGGATACGGCCGCCAACTGGGCCCGCCTGCGCATGCGCCTGCCCTCCGGGGCCATCGTCGACAAGACCTCGCGCACCCAGAAGTCCTGCGAGGCCAACCTCGCGGCCCTCGCGCTCTGGCTCCAGTCCCGCGCCCGCAACTGGGAGCGCGGCATCGAGAGCCTCGACCTCGATCGGGTCTTCGCGGGCAACCTCCTGCCGGCGCCGGCCAAGGTCGCCTGAGAGGCCACGCGGTCCCCATGGTCAGGAAGGTCAGCTTCACCGTCCGCCCGACGCCGGCCCTCGGCGCGCTGCTGTCGTTCGCGCAGGCCACGCGGGCCCACCGCGGCGGCCTCGGCGATCGGCTCGACCGCGAGGTGCGCCTCTCGCTGGAGTCGGCCGCCCGCACGCTCGACCCGGCGCTCGGGCCGATGCGCTGGCTCTCCCGCCGCGGCCTCGCGCGCTCGTCGGGCTACCTCGACGCCAGCGGCCTCGCGGTCGAGACCACCGTGACCATCGACCTGCGATCCGCGGTCGCCGCCGCCCTCGCCCAGGGTCCCCGGGTCGACGGCCGGGCATACACCGACCTGTATTCCCTCCGCGCGCTGGTGCGCGCCCTGCGCACGAGCGACCTGCTGGCCTTCGACGGGGTGCTGCTGGGTCGCCAGGCCGACACCGCCCGCGCGCTGCTCCGCGCCGTCGAGGCGGCGTGCCGGGAGACCGCGCTGTGCGACGAGGCCCTGGTGCCCAAGGGCTACGCGCGCGCGACCCCGGGCGCCCCGTCCGCCCAGGGCCCTGCGCCTGCCCCGACCAGCGCCCAGACCCCCGCTCCCGCCGCGCCGCCCAGGGCCGGGCGCGCGGCCCGCGGTCCCTCCCCGAAGGCCCGTGCGACATCAACCTCGACGTCGACGTCGAGCTCCTTCGGCGGCTTGCCCGACGACGCCACGTCTCCGCCGGTCGCCCCGGCGGTCGAGCTCAGCGCGAGGGGCCTCACCCCCGACGCGGAGTTCTTCCTGGAGAGCGGCGGGGTGAAGGTCTGGCCGTGCAGCGCGAAGGTGCTCACCCGCACCCGGCGCGCGGTGCTCATCGCGCTGCACCCGGACCGGGCCGGTGAGGGCAGCGAGGCCCGCTTCCGCAGCGCATTGCGGGGCTTCGAAGACCTCGCGCGGGTGCTCTCGACCGCCCCCGCCCCAGTCGTGAAGCCGACGTCCCCCACGCCGCCCGCCGCACCCGTCGTGCCCGCGTCGGGCATCGGGCAGTGGCCGCCTCCTCCGAGCACGGCACCGGCGCAGGTCGAGGCCGCGCCGCGCCGTCAGTCCTTCAAGAGGTCGTCGAAGGCCTGATCGACCTCCTCGGCGCCCGGCGCGATCGAGACGCCGGCGCGCAGGGGGCCGGACGCCCCGTGCTGCTGGATCGACTGCACCCGGGCGCGCGCGTTGCGAAACGACGGGTCGTGCTTCTCGACCTTCTGGAGGTAGTAGAGCGCCTCGCCGATGTCTCCGAGCAGCTCGTAGGCGTTGCCGATCTCGAAGTAGAGGCCGAGCTCCTCGTGCTCCGTGCGCTGCGGCGCCTGGAGCCCCTCGCGGAAGTGCTCGATCGCCGTCGCGGGATCGCCCTTCTCGATGTGACAGATGCCCAGCATCAGCTCGCCGATGCAGCGCCGCGCCGGGCTGGCCGTGGCGACGCGAAACTCCGCGATGGCGTCATCGAGGAGCCCCATCTCCTTGTAGGCGATGCCGAGGTCGTAGTGGGTGTCGCAGTCTTCGAGCGAGAGCGCCGAGGGCCCCGCGCCGTCCGCGGCGTCGAAGACCGCGTGCATCTCGGGCAGGCTCTCTCCGGGCATCACGTCGTGCCAGAGAGGATCGGCGCCGCTGCCGAGGTCGTCGCCGAGGGGGATGGCCTCCTCACCCTCCTGCCCCGACTCGTCCTGGGCCTGGAGGATCTGCTCGATCTCCGACCAGCGATCGATCACCAGGGGATGGTTGGGATAGATCTCCAGGAGCTGCAGCAAGATGTCGCGCGCGTCGTCGTAGAGGCCTTGCGTGACGAAGAACTCCGCCTCGTCGAGGCCGTCTTCGATCTCGCGGCGCGGCGGCGCGGGCTCGTCGGGCTCGACCGCGGCCTCCTCCACCGGGGCCTCGGCGCCGTCGTAGCCGCCGAGGTTGTCGGGGAGGTACTCGCGGAAGTGATCGGAGGTCGCGTAGACCTCGGTCTCGGGCGGGTCGACCAGGGCGGTGACGGAGTGTTCCTCGATCTCGGGCGACGAGGGCTCCTCGCCGCCGAACACCGCCAGCAGCTGCCGTGCGATGGCGTTGCCCGGGTCGATCTCCAGGGCGCGGCGCACCGCGGCCACCGCCCCCGCGGGGTCGACCTCCTGGAGGATGCCCGCGAGCACGAGCGACGCCTGCAGCACCCCCGCGGGGTCGTTCATCGTCGTGTAGAGGTCGCGGATGCGCAGGTGGAGGTCGGCCGCGACGGGGTCGAGCCGCGAGGCGCGCGTGAGGTGATCGGAGACCTTCGAGCGCAGGCCGTACTTGAGGAAGATCTCCGCCTCGTTGACCAGCCGTAGCGCCTCGGCGCTGGGGCCGCGGTCGATCGGGGCGGGCACCGGCGGGCCCTGCGGGGCGGGGGCGGCGAAGGGCCGCGCGCCGTTGTTGGCCGGCGCCGTCTGGAAGCGCAGGCGGGCGCGGGCGGCGTCGTTGGCGTCCGGCGGGAGGTGAACCCCCGACGCGGGGGGCAGCGACTCGGGCGCGGGCGGCACGGTCGGCTGCAGGTCGAAGGTCGCGTTTTCCTCTTCGACCACGAGCAGCTCGGCGTCGACCTCGTCGGGCTCCTCGGACGGCATCGGCGAGCGGCGCGCGGCAGGCGGCCCGCTGTCGTGCCTCTTCGGCGGCGGCGGCGACGACGTGCGCCGGCCCGCCGCTCGTCCGCCTACCCGCAGCGCGTCGCGGGCCTCCTGGTCGGTGGGGGCCAGCTCCAGCACCCGCTGGTACACCTCGTTGCGATCCCGCGCGCGGCCGCCGTCGCCGTGCAGCCGCGCGACCTCCTTCAGCACGGAGAGCGTCTTCTGGATCTGCCCGAGGCCCCGGAAGGCGCTCGCCAGGAGCTCGAGCGTCTGGACGTCCTTCGCGTTGGCCTTGTAGGCGATCTGGAGCTTCGGCAGGGCCCGCCGGGCGTCGTCGCGCTCGAGGTAGTAGGCCGCGAGGCGCAGCGCCAGCGGCACGTCGTCCGAGCGATGGAAGAAGAGCCTCTCGGCGACCTTCGACCACTCATCGAGGCGCCCGGCCTTCTCCAGGAGGGCGGCGCCGGCTTCGAACTCCCGCGCGGCGTCGTCGCCCCGCCCGAGCCGGCTGAGCAGCTCGGCGAGGCGGATGCGCGTGCCCACCGAGCCGGGGTCGACGCTCAACATCTTGCGGTAGACGTCGCCGAGCGCGCCGTCTTCGCCGGCCTTGGCGTGGCGCTGAGCCAGGAGCTCGAGGCTCTGCAGCGCGTCGGAGGTGAGGCCCAGCTTCAGGTAGAGCTCGCTCAGCCGAGCGTAGAGGTCGATGCGCGCGGGGTCGATCTGCAGGATCTGCTTGTAGACCGCGACGCCCTTCAGGAAGAAGCCCTGCTGGTCGTAGCTCTGGGCGACCTTGGTGTAGGTCTCGACGGCAGCCACGCGGGCGTTCATGCGCACCTGGAGGTCGCCGACCTTCAGCAGGATGCGGACGTCCGACGGGTCCTCCCGGAGCACGCGCTGGTACTCCGCGACGGCCTTGTCGAACTGGTCCTTGGCAGCGAACTTCTGCGCCGCGTCGATGACCTTCTGGCGGTCGATGCTCACTGCGGTTGCAAACCTCGGCGGAGA